>NZ_LJCS01000003.1:0-185909 GCF_001280945.1 Photorhabdus heterorhabditis
AATTTAAATTTATCAGATAAAACTATCTGTATATATGCACAATATGATAAGGAAATAATAAAATGAGAATTATATATATAAACCCTACCCAAACTTTTGAACTTTATGCGGCTGGAAATATAGTAATGCCGACGACTCATCACCCTAATTTTACTATAAAAAACAATGGACCAGCCCCCATTAGAGCCGTAAATTACTGGTCATCTCCATTCGGAGATTACAATCAATATACTTTTATTGAGATCCAACCCGGTGAAACTAAATCTTTACAAAGACTGCCTAACCCTGTTTATTTCTACAAAGTTGTCGTTATCAATCTTAGTGGCTATCAATATGCAGAAGCTGAAGTTACTGAGTTATACCCAAGTCCACATCCGGCACTTTAAGTTTCAATAATATATTTTTAACTACAGAAGGGAATTAACTGAAAAAGAAAAAAGTAGGATTGTTTACATGATAGATAATCATCTGAAATATTTAATTGTGATCAGTTAAATACATTCAATCAAACAAATCGCTGGCCTGAAAACCAGCGATTCAATTAACAATGAAAACTTAATTAACGAAACATCTCAAACAACGACATGCCTTTCATATCGACAAATGTCTTATACGATGCCTGAAGTACTGCTTGTTGTTGATAATAATTCGAGATCGCTGAATTCCATTCAACGTCAAGCAGTTGACTCAAACGATTTTTATTAGCCAGAGAGCGTTCTTCCCCCAAGCTATTTAACTCCTCTATTTCTCTTAGTTGTAAACCCAATACCGATTCCACAGAAGAGACATTATTCAACACATTGCGAGCACCACGGTTCGCCTTATTTAACAATTCCACTGCGTCATCATGAGTTTTTTGATCTGCCCCTTCAAGTGGCGTTCTCAATGACTGAATCGCTATGTCTATCGTTTTAAATATATCGGACTCACTGGGGCTGCCATCCGGCTCTTTTACCGAATTACTGGCAGACGAGAGAAATACCTGCTTCCCGGTATGTCCTATGATCATAGAGCGATTGCTATCAACTTTCTGAGTCATTTCCTCAAAGCCGCCTCGATAGCTAACTGGACCACTTTTACTCTCATCAAAAGGTTTTACATCCGTTTTATAACCGGCAAAAATATAGCGCCCATTACCATCAGTCGTGTTACCCAGATTCACCAGCTGTTTTTTCAATCCATCCAGCTGAATAGCCAGTGAGTTACGATCTTCATCACTTAATACTCCGTTTACTGTGGCTACCAGACTTTCATGAACATCCTGAACCTTAAGGACAACATTAGATACCACACTTAATTGCATAGAAATCGAGTTTTGGGCAAATGAGCGAGCGGTCATATACTGCTGGTTCTGAGATTCAGCCTGAGCAACCATAATCCCCTGAGAGGCAGCCATCGGATCATCAGATGGATTAATTACTCTCCGACCGCTAGATAGTTGTGCTCCCTGCTGCATCCATTTTGACTGAGCAGAAGTGATGCTAATCGTTTTCTGGTCATACAATACATTGGTACTTACGCGCACGATATTATTCCTTTTAAATATTTAACTATACCCGTTATCTTTCAAGTTGCCTCTTTGTTGGCTGCACTCACCCCGGTCACAGAGTTATCTATGCTCCCAGGGATTCGCTCCCTTGCCGTCGCGATGCATCTTGAAATCCATTGGGTATAAATACTTGGGACATCTGAATATTCTCAGGCTATTTTTACATTAAGTAGCACGTTTATTAGCGACGAAGATCCAAAATAGCATCAAACAGCTTTGTGGCAGTCTGAATAACTTGAGCATTAGCCAAATAATATTGCTGTAAACTTTGTAATGATATGTACTCTTCATCTATATTGACACCGGAAACCTCTTGCTGTTGGTTATAATACTGTTGAACAATACTATTCTGACTTTGTAAATCAATATTCGCCGTACTGGTCTGGCTACCAATAGTACTGACCATCGAAGCATAGGCACCCGAAAATGATGCTTTACCCTCTACTAATTTTTTGCTCTGCAATTCAATGAGTTTTTTGACATTGACGTTATCACTCAGCCCACTATCTTTAGTCCCCGCCGCCGCCAGTTGCGACGGATCTTTAATATTCACGGCCATGCCATCAATAACACCACTGACCGCTTTCAATGTGTATTGGTCATGCTCTTGGGCATTGGTCGGATTAATTTCAACTTTCAGTCCATCAAATTCCAGTGTATTTCCCGTTACTTTGGCAGAAATATCCGACTTACCAGTATCAGAAATACGCTGGATTTTCCAATTAGCCCCATCGTAGCTAATATGATAATCACAGGCTTTTACTGCTGAGGTATCTGTATATTCCACTTTAAAATCAGCTGAACCTTTATTTTTACCATTAGCAATAATATCCGGGTTGTTAAGCGTGAAGAAATTTTCACCGGGTTTACCTTCTAAATCAAAACCAGAACGGTGAACCTGATTAAATTGATCTGCCAATACCAATGCTAATTGGTTTAATTTATTACGGGCATTATCCAACCCTTCACTACGCGCCCGTAATGTGCCGCTTAATTTACCTTTATCAATGAATTTTTCATCAATTTCAACGACATCACCAAAACCACGATCATAGCCTAGTGTGATGCGGCTACTGTCCGCATTAGACGGAATCGCTTCTACTCTGTAGGCCGTTGTTCCCTGAACCAGCGTTAATCCACCCGCAAAAGAAATATTATAAGAGTCGCCATCCTGCTGAGTAACACTCACACCAACCAGTTCATTCAGTTCATTGACCAATCTATCACGCTGATCCAGTAATGCATTCGGTTCAGCACTACCACCGCCTCTCATACGGGTAATTTCACCATTGAGTTTGGAGATTTGCTGAGTATAGTCATTGATTTTACTAGCATAGTTAGCCATTTCCCGATTAATGTTATTTTCCGTTTTACGCAGGAAGGTATCCGCACTTTTCAACTGGTTTACCAGCCCCTTAGCTTTCCCAATGGTTGTCGTTCTGGCCGCATTATCTTCAGCATTACTGACGACATTAGTTAAACTGGTAAAGAAATCATCAATGGTGTATGAAAGGTTATTCGCGCTATCTTTCAGTAAATCATCAATTTGGTAAATTTGCTCGTAATAAGTGGTAAACTCCCCTTTTTTCGCCTGAGCCTCAGCAAGTTGATGATTAATGAATTCGTTATATTGACGGTTAATACTAGTAACAGTAGCACCATTTCCGACAAAACCAGCGGACGTCATTGCACCACCGTTTTGATTGATCACTGTTGATTGCCGGTTATAACCAGGAGATCGCATATTTGCGATATTATTACTCACGGTTCCCAAAGCAATCTGAGCAGCCTGAAGGCCACTCATCGCGGTATTAATAAGACTGTTGGACATCAGAAGATCCTTTTGCGTTTTATACCTGTTATCTTTCAAGTTGCCTCTTTGTTGGCTGCACTCACCCGGTCACAGAGTTATCTATACCCTTCATCTTTCAAGTTGCTGCTTTGTTGGCTGCTTTCACTTACCCCAGTCACATCGTTATCTATGCTCCTGGGAATGCGTTCACTTGCCGCCGCACTGCAAATTGAAATCTATTGGGTATAGGCTCCCGGGGATTCGCTCCCTTGCCGTCGCGATCCATCTTAAAATCTATTGGGTATAGTTATGTCTCCGCTGGTGGCGGCAAACAACCCTTCAGGTAAAATAGTGTCTGAGTTACTGTAATTTATCGGCTGAATTCAATAAAACTTGAGCAAAATATGGATCAGAACAGTTCACTCAAATCGTGGGTATAAGCTTTCACCGCCTGTTCTCCAACACCCTTTAACTGCTGAATAACAGATACCAGTTTTTTGGCATATCCGGGATCAGTAGCATAACCTGCCTGTTGCAGAGAATAAGCCCCCTGTTCCGGTGTAGCAGCGCTGGCAACCTTAGCGTAACGCGGACTTTCTGTAAGTAACTTGACGTAATCCGTAATCGCTTCCACGTAAGAACCATAAACCCGGAAGCTGTCTTTCATTTTCTGCGGCTCGCCATTGATATATTCGGTGGTCAGAATATTGGTCGCCGGCCCTTTCCAGTCTTTACTAGCCTTAATGCCAAATAGATTATGGCTTGGCTTGCCATCGGCAGTCAGAATCTCTCTTTGCCCCCAACCAGATTCCAGAGCAGCCTGAGCGATAATCAATAAATGGGGAATACCACTGCTCTGACTGGCTATCCTAGCAGGAACAGAAAGGGTAGAAACAAAGTTGGTACTGTTGAGCGATAACGGCTTAGTGACCGTCTCAGGTTTCGGTACCGTCCGGCGGATAAATTGCTCAAGCGCCTGCCTTGGCAAGGTTTGCAAAACTTCGTTATCCGCAGTCATGGGTATCTTACCCGCTATTTCGCTGGGGGCGGTTTTAGTGTTAGAAAGCTGTTTGAGTATCATATCGGCAAAACCTAGCCCCTTATGAGCCATATTCTGCGCGATTTGCTGATCGTATATCGAAGTATAGAGGTGTGTCTGTTCACTGTTCAACATGCCATCTTTAGGCAGAGCTGAACGCATACTTTTCAGCATCATCTGAACAAAAAGACCTTCCATTTGTTGGGCTACTTGCCGTAGCCCCTGTTGTGGATCTTTTGCCAGATTGGATCTCAAGGTGTTAACCGACTGTACATCATAAGCGGCACCAGACAAGGTTGAAAAATCATTCATCAAATGATCTCCAGCTTCGCTCGCAGACAACCCGCACTTTCCATTGCCTGTAAGATTGACATTAAATCATTCGGTGTTGCGCCCAGTGCATTCAGTGCCTGAACGACACTATTCAAACTCGCACTGGCGTTAACCTGCTGCAACGCGCCACCTTGTTCACGAACTGCGACGCCGGTGTTACGGGTGACCACCGTACTTCCGCCCGCTAATGGTGTATTAGGCTGATTAACAACGGTCTGACTCTCAACGGTCACAGAAAGATTCCCCTGAGCAATAGCGCAGCTATCTAGCATCACATTGCGGTTCATCACCACAGAGCCGGTGCGGGAGTTGATAATCACTTTGGCATCACCAACATCGACACGGACAGTCAGGTTCTGTACATGAGAAAGAAATTTAACCTGCTCACTTTTATCTCTCGGCATGCGCAATTGCACTGTACGAGCATCCAGCGGCGTTGCTGTCCCGGTTCCGCGCATACGGTTAATCGCATCACTGATTTGCTGTGCCAGTGAAAAATCTTCGTTATTTAATTGAAGATTAAGGGTGCCATTTTCACCAAACTGCGTGGGTAATTCACGTTCAATCACTGCCCCATTGCTAATTCGGCCCCCCGCAAGCTGATTAACTTTCACACTATTACCACCGGCACTGGCGCCTGCGCCACCGACCAGAATATTGCCCTGAGCCAAAGCATATATCTGATTATCAATACCTTTCAGTGGCGTCATCAGCAAAGTACCACCACGTAAACTTTTAGCATTTCCCAGAGAAGAGACCACCACATCAATATTCTGTCCGGCACGGCCAAACGGTGGTAGCTTCGCGGTAACCATAACGGCAGCCACGTTTTTCAACTGCATATTGGTTCCCGGAGGGACGGTAATCCCCAATTGGGATAACATGTTGCTTAAACTCTGAGTGGTAAATGGCGTTTGAGTCGTCTGGTCACCGGTTCCATCTAGCCCAACCACCAATCCATAACCAATCAACGCATTTTCCCGCACCCCCTGAACCGTGGTGAGATCACGGATACGTTCTGCTGATGCCGTCGTTGTCACCAGAGTCAGCAATACAAGAAGAAGGCTGGCAGCACATTGTTTTATCATAACCATCCCCTTTTAAAACGGTGCAATATTCAGGAAGAAACGCTGTAACCAACCCATGTTCTGCGCTTCATTGATATAGCCATTCCCCACATATTCAATGCGGGCATCAGCAACCTGATTGGAACTGACGGTGTTATTAGCATTAATTGTCCGTGGGTTAACGACACCGGAGAAACGGATAAACTCAGTTCCCTGATTGATAGCAATCTGCTTCTCACCGACCACATGTAAGTTACCGTTCGCCAATAACTGATCGACCGTCACAGTGATCGTCCCCCTGAACGTATTATTAGCATTAGCGCCGCCTTTCCCGCCAAAAGTATTCTCACCTTCCATCTCTAAATCGGTTTTATCCCCACCAATTAGCCCGCTAAGAAAACGAGGAGTCAGTGCTGCGGAAAATGTGTTTTTTCCATTACGGCTGGCATTAGCAGAAGAACTTTTGCTGGCGCTGACATTTTCCTGCAATGTAATCGTCAAAGTATCGCCAATATTTCGTGGTCGGCGATCTTCAAATAGCGGCTGATAACCATAATAAATAGGCTGTACTACTTGAAAAATAGCGCCATTAGGGACTGGCGTGGTTGTCGCAGAAGGTACTGCGGTGGTTGCTCCCTCAACTAGGGGTTTTTGTGGTATATACGCACAGCCCGTTAGTGACAATACTGCCAGTGCTATACTACAACGCCATTTATTCGCCAAATTTTTCCGTAAAGGGCGGAACTGACAAACGGCGCTGGTCTCGGCAACAGCCATTGTATCCATCTTCGATACTCTTAATTTATCCCTGAATAACGGGGAAACTGAATGTTCCCCCGCGGTTCTGATTGACGATTAGGTTATAACTGAGTCAGTTTTTGTAGCATCTGATCAGACGTCGACACCGCCTTACTGTTAACTTCATAAGCACGCTGAGTCTGAATCATATTGACCAATTCTTCAGCGATATTGACGTTAGATGTTTCTACATATTTATGCTGTAGCAACCCAGCGCCATTTATTCCTGGTGTATTTTCAATCGGTACGCCAGAGCTGCTAGTTTCTACATAAAGGTTTTCACCAATACTTTCTAACCCACTGTCATTGATAAAGGTTGTCAGGGTAAATTGACCCACTTGCTGAGGTGTCGATTGCCCCTGTATTTTCGCACTGACAACACCATCACGGCTAATGGTGATATCCGTCGCGTTATCAGGAATGGTAATGGTAGGAAATATCAAAAAACCGTTAGCGGTGGTCAACTGTCCATTTTGATCTTCCTGAAATGAACCGTCACGGGTGTAAGCACTGGTACCATCAGGTAACTGAACCTGAAAGAAACCCTTCCCTCTAATAGCAACATTACGACTGTTATTAGTTTCAGATAAGTTTCCCTGACTATGTATACGTTCTGTTGCTACCGGACGCACCCCAGTACCTATCTGTAAACCAGAAGGTAAACGGGTTTGTTCCGACGACATAGCTCCTGGTTGACGAATGGTCTGGTAAAGCAGATCTTCAAAGACGGCACGCTGGCGTTTAAAACCATTGGTGCTGACGTTTGCCAAGTTATTGGCAATCACATCCATGTTGGTTTGCTGGGCATCTAACCCAGTTTTAGCAATCCATAATGATCGGATCATCGGTTTTATCCTCTGTGTCTAAATCAACTTATTGATAACAGCTGATTAGCACGTTGTGCATTTTCATCTGAGCTATGGATGACTTTCATCTGCATTTCAAAACGACGGGCGTTGGCAATCATACTCACCATACTTTCCATCGGATTGACGTTACTTCCTTCAAGCGCACCAGGCATTAATTTCACCTCATCACTGGCAGGTAAGACATCACCCTGTAACGCTTGTGCCTGTTCAGTCATATGGAAGAGGCCATCATCACCACGGACAAGTTGATTGTTCTCTGGCTTCACCATTTTCAATTTGCCAAGTTGCCCCAGCAAAGTTGGCGGATCACCAGCAACCAAAGCAGAGATCGAGCCATCAGCCGCCAAGGTTAATTCAGCTTGTGGCGGAACATCGATCGGGCCGTTTTCACTCATCAGCAAGTTACCCTGAACAGTTAACTGACCATCCGCTGAAATTTGAATGCTACCGTTACGGGTATAAGCCTCGGAACCATCTTCAAGCTGAACCGTCAGATATCCTCCCTGCCCAATCGCCACATCCAGCGGACGCGCGGTATAGTTCATCGGCCCCTGACGATTGTCAGAACCCGGCGTTGAAGCCGCAACCAAAGTACGGGTGTTAAAGGCAGCCCCTTCAACAGGCACTGCCCGCAAAGCAGTCAGTTGTGCTTTAAAACCCGGCGTTGATACATTTGCCAGATTATTTGCCGTCACCGCTTGATGTTCCAGGGTCTGACGGGCGCCACCCATTGCGGTATAAATGACATGATCCATAATGCTATCCTGAAACTATCAGCGCATGCTGACCAGCGTTTGCAGGATCTGATCCTGCGTTTTGATGGTCTGCGCATTGGATTGATAGTTACGTTGAGCCACGATCATATTGACCAACTCTTTGCTCATATCAACGTTAGATGATTCCAGCGTCTTACTGAGCAATTCGCCAAAACCGCCTGATCCCGCAATACCGACAATCGGACTACCTGAAGCGCCAGTTTCTACCCATACGTTGTCACCCTGTGCTGCCAGTCCTTCCGGGTTAGCAAAGTTGGTTAGAACAATCTGGCCTAATACCTGGGATTGCTTATTGGAATAGTTGCCGATAACACGGCCATCTTTCTCAATACTGTAGCCAATGAATTCACCTGCGGCATAACCGTCTGGTTTGAGTACCGATATGCTATCAGCATCAATGCTCTGCTGTTTACTGCCATTAAAATCGATAGTGATATCAGCGGCATTAGAACCATTCAGAGAGGGAACATTAAATGTAAACTGATTATTGTCTCCAATGAGCGTGCCATTGCTATCAAATTTCAACGTTCCCAACGAAGCTGCTTTAGCGCCCTCAACCGCACTATCCTGAGCATGAACCTGCCATTCGTTATCGTTTGTTTTTACGAAGAAAACCCTGACATTATGCTGGTTACCTAGGCTATCAAAGGTGGTAATAGTGTTAGCATAGTTATAAGAATCATTATTTTCTGGTGAGAAAGTATCTGTCTTTTTGTTATGCATCGAATTAAGGTTCGTTGTCATCGTAACCTTAGTTGTCGCTTTAGCCGCCAGCATTCCCTTAGATATTGTGATCGGTTCTGGGTTAGCACCTTTCTGAATTTCTGGTGATCCCCCATTGATACTCACTGCCGGATAACCGGTCAACTTCATGCCTTGCATATTAATAATGTTGCGGTTCTCATCTAATTTAAACTCACCGTTACGGGAATAGCGGATTGTGCCATCACTGCCTTGCACCCGGAAAAAACCGTCCTTAGTGATCGCCATATCAAGTACTCGGGTAGTCGTCGTCGGCGTACCATCTTGAAAGTTCTGGTTAATACCCGACATTTGTACCCCCAGACCGACCTGAGAACCGGCAAAAATGTCAGAGAAAGCAGCTGTACTTGATTTAAAGCCATATGTCGCGGCGTTAGCGATATTATTACCGATAACATCCAAATTACCTGCTGCTGCATTCAAGCCACTAACTGCCTGTGAAAAAGCCATATTACTCTCCGTTAAAATGCTTGTTTGTTAAAGAATCTGACGTATCTGATCCATAGTGACGGCACCGTTCTTCCATCCTAAATCCAACCTGGCGCCGTCCGCGTCACGCGTAATACCCTTAACAGTCGCGGACCTGAGTGGCTGAGATACTCGCAGCTCACCTTTATCGCTAGCTTCAATGGTGATTGTATAAGCGCCAGCCTCAGCTTTAGCACCATCTTCTTTTATACCGTCCCAAGGGAAACTATGAACACCCGCTCCTAACGGACCGATATCAATTTGGCGTACAACTACGCCTTGCTTATCAGTAATGGTGACTTTCACACTATCTGCCGGTCTTTCCAGCTCAATACCAAATGATGTCGTACTGATGCCGCCATTTTGTTCGTTTGGACCAACCAGAATGGTATTCCCTGGGATCATAATGTCCCGTCCAATCAGAGCCGATGCCTGTAAAGACTGACTATTATTCATCTGACCAACAATAGACCCGACTGTGGTATTCAGCTTTTCGATCCCCTCTAGCATGTTGATCTGCGCTAAATGGGACGTTAGCTCATTGTTCTGCATCGGGTTAGTGGGGTCTTGGTTTTTTACTTGCGCGAGCAGCAATTGCATAAAATTGCTATTCAGCTCTTGACTGTTCTTCTTGTTTGTCTTGCTGCTCTGGGCTAACTCCCTGACCGTAGTGTTATCCTGAAATCCGTTTATTGAACTGGTAATTGCCATGAGTTGCTCCTGTTACTGACCTAACGTTAATGTTTTCAGCATTATCGATTTAGTCGTATTAAGCACTTCAACGTTAGCTTGATAACTACGGGAAGCCGAAATGGTGTTAATCATTTCTCCGACTACATCAACGTTTGGCATTCGTACATAACCCTTTTCATCGGCCAACGGGTGCCCCGGCTGATACTCAAGGCGGAAAGGGGTTGGATCATCAACAATTTCACTGACTCTGACACCACCCGTTTCTTGTCCCGCCGGTGCAGCAACACGAAAAACAACCTGTTTAGCCCGATATGGCTGACCATCAGGCCCCGAAACACTATCGGCATTCGCCATATTACTGGCACTGACATTTAACCTTTGGGATTGAGCGGATAATGCCGAACCGGCAATATCAAAAACACTGAGTAAAGACATGGCCTTTATCCTTGCTGTAAAACTGACATCATGCTTTTAACCTGAGAGCTGGTCGCCGTCAGCTCGGCCTGATATTTCAGGCTGTTATCCATAAAATTACTGCGTTCCATATCCATATCTACCGTGTTGCCATCCATTGCTGGTTGATAAGGCACGCGATACAGCAAATCCATCTCCATTCTCTTCTGAGGCTGAATGGGAATATGCCGATCGGATGTCAGCGTCAGCCCGATCCCGTTCCCGGTGACCCGACCGTGCGCAATGGTTTTTTTCAGTTGTGCGGCGAAATCAATATCCCGTGCCTGATAGCCAGGCGTATCCGCATTGGCGATATTAGCGGACAATATTTCCTGCCGCCGTGCTCGCAATGACAAGGCTTCCTGCTGAAAATGAAAGGCTGCATCTAATTTATCGAGCATATTCCTCCCTCTGATGTGACTTACCTGTGTTGTGAATCTTAATATCCCCTTCATCCTTCAAGTTGCTGCTTTGTTGGCTGCACTCACTCACCCCAGTCACATAGTTCTCTATGCTCCCGGGATTCGCTCCCTTGCCGTCGCGATCCATCTTGAAATCTTTGGGTATAGCGCCTTTCGCGATCGCGAAATTCGCAGTAAACAGAATAAACGCAGAAGGAAAAGCCTATCGGATGAATAGACGCTAATTGAATTGCTATTTATCCCATTAACTGACGTTCAATACAGATACACTGTGCGCCATTAAGCGATAGCAGATTTATTGACTTTATCGACAGAAATAATGAGAGCGAGAAGATGCAAGCTATAAAGATTATCGGGCTGTTCGCATTTTTCTTTATTATGCCGATGGCATGGGGCAATCCTTTACCTCAGGCTATAACGCATTATTTCCAACAGATACACCGGGGTAATCACCATAACGTTTCTGTTGAAATCAGAACGCCGGAACCGCAATGGCCTCAATGTGAATTGCCAGAAATTCAGCCACCGATTGGTGGTCAAAACTGGGGAAATATCTCTTTACCGGTCGTCTGTCATCAACAACGCAAATTTATTCAAGTCGCTGTCAGTGTCACAGGAAACTATCTGGTTACCCGTCGCGCCCTCTCACGTAATGATGTTTTATCTGAGAAAGATATTCAGGTCAGAAGCGGATTACTGGAAAAACTACCCCATGATCTGATTTTTAACAAAAATGAAATAAAAAACAGCGTTGCTGTGCGCAACATCCCGGTTGGGCAGGTTCTCACGCGCAACATGTTACGCCGCCCGTGGGCAGTGCGGTCAGGTCAAAACGTAGTGGTCATCGTACAAGGAGATGGCTTTCAGATACGGAACGAAGGGAAAGCTATTAATAATGCCGCTACTTCTGATAAAGTCAGAGTTCGAATGAATTCAGGGCACGTTATAACCGGCCAGGCATTAGAAAACGGCAGTGTAAAAATCATGTTATAAGTTACTAAAGTTTTCTTTTACTGTGCCGATATAACCAGCAGAGCACGATTTGCAGGTATGCCAATGGCATGTAACCTGCTCCGATCCATAGGTAAACCTATGCCTGGCCATAAAGGATAATAATTATGAGTATCGAACGCACTCAACCCTTATTAGCTATCGCCGCTGTTCAACAGCGACCGACTAATGAAAGCGCCCAAGGCACCCGCAAAACCTCCGGCGTTACTTTACAAAGCAGTGATGCACAAGTAAAACTGAGCGAAGCACAAACAAAACTGGTTCAACCAAGCAGCCAGGATATTAATATCCAAAAGGTGCAAAAGTTGAAAGAAGCTCTTGCTCAAGGAACCTTAAAAATGAACAGCGGTAAAATCGCAGATGCTCTGCTCAAAGAAGCCGCCGAGAATTTTCAGCATTATAAGAAATAGTTAAACTTGTTATGGAAGAACTGCAACAATTACTCGAACAGCAAGTGATTCATTTAACCTCGCTGACCCAAATAATGACGGAAGAGCAACGTATTCTGTGCGAGGGTTTTATTGAAGCACGAGATTTGCACCGGGTAACAGAACGAAAAAATTTCCTGTTGTCCGCGCTTAGCCATTCAGAACAACAGCGTCTTAATTTAGGCAAAACGCTAAACGTCATTGCACCTTATGATAAGCAACCTATACTTGCCACATTATGGCAGCAGATTGGCAAAGCAATTATCCGGGTTCGTGATTTAAACATGCATAACAGTTCATTGTTAACCCAGCATCTTGATTTAAATAGTAAAGCCATTGCTTTCCTAAAAAGTCATCATAGCCCCTCTCTTTACGGTTCAGACGGCCAAGCTGCCCGTCACAGCATGCTTTCCGGCCACAAAGTTCAGGTTTGATTCAGTGCATTACCGCCTATTGCGGTAGTGCCGTTTTTTATTGCTTTGATAGTATTTGTAAGCATCACCTTCCTGTTCAACCCAAACTTCGTAGCTACTCACGGAGTCCTCAAGCATGAATAATTCAAACGAAATATACGGTGAAATAGTTGTTGTAATCAGGGAAGAACGGATTAGCAAAAATCACCGTTTGTAAGCCAACATAACAATTGCGCAACGATAACGTTTTGCATGTTGCAAAAATATACTGCAATATAGGAATAAGCAACAACGGGTAATTATCAAAATTAACAGCGAGAACATCCTTCATTTCATTGCTCTATCTTGGGAATAACATATTGATGCACAAGAAACTAAAAAAAAGAAAATCGAGCGGACAACAGATACCAAAAACGCCTCAGCAACAATTCAAAGCTTACTGGACGTCCATCGAAAAATACCAGTTGAAGATCGCCAAGTTACAACAGCAACAAGACGAATTGTTTATGCGTTTTCAACAGGAAGTCTTACCGATAGAGCATCAATATATGCAGTCCAGATATGATAAAGCGGCCCGGTTGCTTTCATTTGCCGATAAAAAATCGCTGGGAAAAAACCAACGCAGAGAATTATTTTTCTGGATAGAAGAAGAGCTTGCTGAGTTATGTATTTACCCCTTTAACGAAAACCTTGATCTCAATAAGTTGACCGATCACTTTTCCGATCTTAATGCGTTGAAAGAAGAGGAAGTTCCAACACCAGAACAGATGGCTGATATCCGGCAGACGCTGGATGAATATTTTGATTTTAATGAAGAAATATCTGATGAAGAATTACTTGAGATGATGAAAAGCCCTGAAAAAATGCGTGCCACCATAGAACAGCATTTTCAACGGGAATCAGAACGTTTCTACGATGAATATGATGCAGAAGACCAGAAAAAACTGGATTCTTTGTTTAAATCGCAGGAATTGAGCCAAATGTATAGAAAAATAGCCAAGGTACTGCATCCAGATCGTGAACAGGATTTAGATGAGAAAAAGAAAAAAAACCAATTGATGGTACAGTTATCACAAGCCAAGAAAGATAATGATGTCTGGACGATAATAAACATGTACCACAAGTACATTGATCCAACTTTCAGTTTTAACAGTCGGGATATATCCGACATCAATAAATTGCTCAAAGCACGTATAGACATATTAGCCAATGAGCTTAATCAGCTAAAAAAATCTGATTCGTTACCGGGCATGATTTGGCGCACTCTGGGAGGCAATACATCGAAAGCAATAGAGAATAACCTTCTCGAGCATTGCAAAAAATTGCGACAAAATATAGAAAACGAAATCCAACTGCGCGAAAATCTACGCTCACTGGCTGTACTAAAAAGCTACCTTGCAGAACGACGTGATGCCTTAGAATTTGAACAGGAAATTATCGACTATCTTTTCAAACAATATTGAATTCGCTGAGTCTGACGGAAATTTCAGCGGCTTACGTATCAGGCTCAAGGGTATACCCTATAGATTTCAAGATGGATCGCGAAAAATAAGGCGCTGCTACGCTGTAATAGCCCACGTTTGTGGGCGAAGTGCCGAGGATGATGTTCAGCTTAGTGACTATGATATTATTTTAACATTCTCAAAAACATAAACCGCACCGGCTTTGGACTGAGAATCGACACTCTCTATCGTTGCACCAACAGCCAAACTCGTCCCCGCCTTATTCAGGCCAACAGGTCCACCAAAACCATTTAAATTGTTTGAAGGGTTCAAAATCTCCATCGGTGTTTCCATATTCCACTGATTATTCAGACAGGTATATACATACACCCTGTAAGACGCTCCCACTGCCAGACGATCTCCCGCATCATTCAGTTCGAGAGAGCTACCAAAATATACGCCACTTGCCGGGGCCGAAAACTTAATGGGATTTTCTCTATCCCAGCTCCCATTCGTGCGCGTATACAGATAAACCTCCCCATCTGTGGATTTATAAAACTCTGTACCCACCACCAGACGATCTCCCTCTGCATTCAGACTAAAAACTCTGCTGAAACCAGATGATTCACCTTCAGGGTGACTGAACTTAATGGGGTTTTCTGTATCCCAGACCCCGTTTATACGTGTATACACATAAATCGTGCTTTTTGGATCGAAATCATGCGTCGCCAGACAGTTTCCCGCAGCACTCAGATGGGCAATCCAGCCAAACTCATAAAAATTCGGAGGGAGCGGAAGCCTAATGGGGTTTTCTATATCCCAGATCCCATTCCGACGCATAAATATACGGAACGGAGAGTAGTGTCTGGCCCCACCCACCAGACAGTCTCCTGCGGCGCTCAAGCTGACATTCACACCAAAGTATTCACTTCCAGTCGGAAACACAACGGGATGTTTTGTATCCCAGACGCCCTTCCTGCGCATATACACACAAACCCGCCCTCGGTTATAAGTGGGATACGGCAACATGTTTCCCAACGCCAGGGTATCGCCAGACGCATCCAGAGAGACATCCCATGAAGATCTATGATATTCATCTTCATAAGCTTCAAGCACAATCGGCTTGCTTATATTCCACTCACCACTCTTCCGGCGCGTATATACATAGACTCTATTAATCATCCCAACCGCTAGGCAGTCTCCCGCCGCGTTCAGGCTAACAGAGCTACCAAAATTCTCATTCTCTTTGGGGAAGGGAGAAACAATTCGCGTTACCATAGTACGTTTCAAACCCAACACCTGCGTGATCTCCATCCGCTCCCACCGCGATAAACTGAAAAAATCCGCAAACTGAACTTGCCGATCGGCATCCAATTTCAGATACCCTCCCCCATCAAAAGAGAGTCCCCCTTCTGGTTTCAGTGATAGCGCCAAGGCGCCTTGATTAGAATTTAACCCGCCAGAATGCTGGGTGTTGAGGGTCAGTTTTCCTTTGTCATCTCGTTTCAACCCTGCTGTCGGGCCATCACCCTGAACGCCATCAATGATTTCATATGCCTTATATGCTTCATCAATCAAATGGAAAAAAGCTTCAGGCATGAGGCGAACGCCAGACTTAAAACTCGCTTTCAATGAGTCAACGGTATTAATTTCTTTATCAGTCATCACATTTTCCTCAAAAGCCAGCCGTATTAGACAGTCACCGTCATCTGTTTTCTGTATGGGTATTAATTGATATTTTCAAAGATATAAACCGCACCGGCTTTGGATTTAGAATCGATACTTTCTGACGTTGCCCCAACAACCAAACTCGTTCCCGCTTTATTCAGGCCAACAGGTCCACCAAAACCATTTAAATTGTCTGAATTGCCTGAAGGGTTCAAAATCTCCATCGGTGTTTCCATATTCCACTTACCATTCAGACAGGTATACACATACACCCGGGAAACCGCTCCCACTGCCAGACGATCTCCCGCATCATTCAGTTCGAGAGAACCACCAAAATATACGCCACTTGCAGGGGCCGAAAACTTAATAGGATTTTCTCTATCCCAGATCCCATCCGTTAGCGTATACAGATAAACCTCCCCATCCAGGGATTTATAAAAATCCGTACCCGCCGCCAAGTGATTTCCCCCTGCATTCAGGCTAAAAGCCCCGCTAAAACTAGATGATCCACCTTCAGGGTGACTGAACTTAATGGGATTTTCTGTATCCCAGATCCCATTTGTGCGTGTATACACATAAATCACGGAAATGCGATCACACACCGCCAGACGGTTTCCCGAAGCACTCAGGTGGGCAACCACGCCAAACTCATAAGCATCCGAAGGGGCCGGAAACAGAATGGGGTTTTTTATATCCCAAATCCCATTCCTGCGCATAAACAGACGGAACGGAGAGGTGTAACCCCCAGCCACCAGACAGTCTCCCGCCGCGTTCAAGCTGACATTCGCACCAAAACTTTCAGCAATCCGCGGAAACACAGTGAGATGCTTTGTATCCCAAACGCCCTTCGTGCGTGTATATACATGAACCACTTCGCGCCATATCTCTCCCAACGCCAGGGTATCTCCCGCCGCATCCAGACCGACACGCCATGAAGCTCTATCATATTCATATCCAGGTTCAGTATCCTCAAACACTATCGGCTTGCTTATATTCCACTCACCACTCTTCCGGCGCGTATACACACAGACTTTATGAGTCGACCCAACCGCTAAACAGTCTCCCGCCGCGTTCAGGCTAACCGAGTGACCAAAGTGCTCATCCTCTATGGGGAAAGGAGAAACAATGCGCGTTATCATAGTACGTTTCAAACCCAACACCTGCGTGATCTCCATCCGTGCGCCCCGCGATAAACTGAAAAAATCCGCAAACTGAATCTGCCGAGCGGCATCCAATTTCAGATATCCTCCCCCATCAAACGAGAGTCCCCCTTCTGGTTTCAGTGATAGCGCTAAAGCCCCCTGATTAGAATTTAACCCGCCAGAATGCTGGGTGTTGAAGGTCAGTTTTCCTTTGTCATCTCGTTTCAGTCCTGCGGTTGGGCCATTACCCTGAACGCCATCAATGATTTCATATGCTTTATAGGCTTCATCAATCAAATGGGAAAAGGCTTCCGGCATAAGCCGCACACCAGATTTAAAATTCGCTTTCATTGAGTCAACGATATTGATTTCTTTATCAGTCATCATATTTTCCTCAAAAGCCGTATTAGACAGTCACTGTCTTCTGTATGGACATCATTTGACATTCTCAAAGATATAAACTGCACTGGCTTCAGACGCAGAGCCAACCCTCATTGAAATTACACCAACCGCCAAACTCGTCCCCGCCTTATTCAGGCCGACAGCCCCGCCAAAACTATCTAAATTGTCTGAATTGCCTGAAGGGTCCAAAATCTCGATAGGTGTTTCTATATTCCACTTATTATTCAAACAGGTATACACATACACCCGGGAAACCGCCCCCACTGCCAAACGATCTCCCGCATCATTCAGTTCGATAGCGCGGCCAAAATACGTTACGTCACTTGAAGGAGCCGAAAACTTAATGGGATTTTCTCTATCCCAGATCCCATTCGTGCACGTATACAGATAAACCTTCCCATCAGTAGGTTTATAATAATCCGTTTCTCCCCCCACAGCCAGACGATCTCCCTCTGCATTCAGGCTAAAAACCCTAGTAAAACCACGTAATTCACCTTCAGGGGCCCTAAACCTAATGGGGTTTTCTCCATCCCAGATCCCATCCGTACGTGTATACACATAAATCGTGCTTGAATAACCATACACCGCCAGACAATTTCCCGAGGCACTCAGGCGGGCCATCCCGCCAAAATCATAAGAACCCGTAGGAATCGGAAGCTGAATGGGGTTTTCTGTATCCCAGATCCCATTCCTGCGCATAAATATAAGGAACTGAGAGTAGTATGTTCCCCCAGCCACCAGATAGTCTCCTGCGGCGCTCAAGCTGACATTCATACCAAAGTATTGGGCAACCCGCGGAAACACAATTGGATTTTTTGTATCCCAGACGCCATTCGTGCGCGTATATACACGAACCACAGAGGGCGACCTGTTTCCCAACGCCAAGCAATCTCCCTCCGCATCCAGACTGACATCCCATGAAGAGAGATAATATTCTGTCGCATAAGCCTCAAGTACAATAGGCTTGCTTGTATTCCACTCACCACTCTTTCGACGCGTATACACACAGACTTTATTGTTCATCCCAACCGCTAAGCAGTCTCCCGCCGCATTCAGGCTAACAGAAGTGCCAAAGTATTCACCCTCTTTGAGGGAAGGAGAAACAATGCGCGTTATCAGAGTACGTTTCAAACCCAGCAACTGCGTGATCTCCATCCGCGCTCCCCGCGATAAACTGAAAAAATCCGCAAACTGAATCTGCCGAGCGGCATCCAATTTCAGATATCCTCCCCCATCAAACGAGAGTCCCCCTTCTGGTTTCAATGATAGCGCTAAAGCCCCCTGATTAGGGTTTAACCCACCAGAATGCTGGGTGTTGAGGGTCAGTTTTCCTTTGTCATCTCGTTTCAGCCCCGCAGTTGGGCCATCACCTTGAGCGCCATCAATGATTTCATATGCTTTATAGGCTTCATCAATCAAATGGGAAAAGGCTTCCGGCATGAGCCGCACACCAGATTTAAAACTCGCTTTCAATGAGTCAACGGTACTAATTTCTTTATCAGTCATCATATTTCCTCAAAAGCCGTATTAGACAGTCGCCATCATCTGTCTTCTGTCATCTGTTCTCTGTCTTCTATACGGTCATCATTTGACATTCTCAAAGACATAGACTGCACCAGCTTCAGACACAGAACCAACCTTGGCTGAAACGGCACCAACCGCCAAACACGTCTCCCACCTATTCAAACTGATAGCCTTACCAAAACCATTTAAATTGTCTGAATTGCCTGAGGGGTCCAAAATCTCGATAGGTGTTTCCATATTCCACTTATTATTTAGGCAGGTGTACACATACACCCGGGAAGCCGCCCCTACGACCAGACGGTTTCCCACATCATTCAGTTTGATAGCGCTGCCAAAATACGTTACGTCACTTGCAGGAGCCGAAAACTTAATAGGATTTTCCGTATCCCAAATCCCATTCGTGCGCGTATACAGATAAACCTTCCCCTCAGTAGGGACATCATAATCCACCCCCACCGCCAGACGATCTCCCGCTGCATTTAGGCTAAAAATCCGATTAAAACTGGATGAGTTATCTTTAGAGGCAATGAAGCTAACATAGTTTCCTGTATCCCAGATCCCATTCGTACGTGTATACACAGAAACCGCTTTGGAAATATACCCCGCCAGACAGTTCCCCGAAGCACTCAGACAAACCGTGGTAAAATAAGGTAACTGAATGGAGTTTTCTGTATCCCAAATCCCGTTCGTACGTGTATATATATAGGACATAGAGGCACCGCCCACCACCAGACTGTCTCCTGCGGCGCTCAAGCAGACATTCGCACTAATAGAGTATCCACGTTGATCTTCCAGCGGAAACACAATGGGATTTTTGGTATCCCAGACGCCATTCGTGCGCGTATATACATAAGCCTTCACTTTTTTAACATCCATGTAGTATTCCACCAAGTATCCCACCGCCAGGCAATCTCCTACCGCATTCAAACTGACATCCCAGGAACTACGAGATTTATCTTGATCATTCTCAAACACCGTAGGAGCACTTATATTCCACTCACCCTTCCGGCCCGTATATACACAGACTTTATTATCCATCCCAACCGCTAAGTAGTCTCCCGCCGCGTTCAGGCTAATAGAAGTGCCAAAGCGTTCATTCGCTTTAGGGGAAGGAGAAACCATACGCGCCATCATGGCACGTTTAACACCCAACAACTGCGTGATCTCTATCCGCTCCCACCGCGATAAACTGAAAAAATCCGCAAACTTAACCTGCCGATCAGCATCTAATTTCAGACGCCTTCCTCCATCAAAAGAGAATCCACCTTCTGGCTTCAGTGATAGGGCCAAAGCCCCCTGTTCAAGGTTTAACCCGCCAGAAAGGTGAGTGTTGAGAGCCAGTTTTCCTTTATCATCTCGTTTCAGCCCTGCGGCTGGGCCATCACCCTTACCGCCATCAATGATTTCATATGCCTTATATGCCTCATCAATCAAATGGAAAAAGGCTTCAGGTGCGGGCGGAACACCGGACTCAAAACTCGCTTTCAATGAGTCAACGGTACTAATTTCTTTATCAGTCATCATATTTCCTCAAAAGCCGTATTAAACGGTCACCGTCATCTGTTTTCTGTTTTCTGTCCTCTGTCTTCTATTTGACATTCTCAAAGACATAGACTGCACCAGCTTCAGACACAGAACCAACCTCGGCTGAAATTGCACCAACCGCTAAACTCGTCTCCCACCTATTCAAACTGACAGATTTACCAAAACCCTTTAAATTGTCTGAATTGCCTGAGGGGGCCAAAATCTCGACAGGTGTTTCCATATTCCACTTATTATTTAGACAGGTATACACATACACCCGGGAAGCCGCCCCTACGACCAGACGATTTCCCACATCATTCAGTTTGATAGCGCTGCCAAAATACGTTACGTCACTTGCAGGAGCTGAAAACTTAATGGGATATTCTGTATCCCAGATCCCATTCGTGCGCGTATACAGATAAACCTTCCCCTTAGTAGGGATATCATAATCTACCCCCACCGCCAGAAGATCTCCCTCTGCATTTAGGCTAAAAATCCGATTAAAATTGGATGAACGATCTTTAGCGGCCATGAACTTAATGGGGTTTTCTTTATCCCAAACCCCATCCGTGCGTGTATACACATAAACCACGTTTATTGGATTATGAGAATAATCAACACTATATCCCGCCAGACAATTTCCCGAGGCACTCAGACAAACCTTAATAAACGAGCTCATCAACTTAAAGGGGGTTTCTGTATCCCAAATTCCATTCGTGCGTGTATATATGTAGGACCAAGAGTCGCCCGCCACCGCCAGACAATCTCCTGTGGCGCTCAGGCTGACATTGTGACCACCAGAGTATCCACGTTGATCTTCCAGCGGAAACACAATGGGATTTTTGGTATCCCAGACGCCATTCGTGCGCGTATACACACAAGCCTTCACTTTTTTATCCTTAAAAAAGTCTTCCACCAAGTATCCCACCGCCAGGCAATCTCCTACCGCATTCAAACTGACGTCCCAGGAACTACGAGATTTATCTTGATCATCCTCAAACACAGCGGGAGCGTTTATATTCCACTCACCCTTCCGGCCCGTATACACACAGACTTTATTATCCATCCCAACCGCTAAGCAGTTTCCCGCCGCGTTCAGGCTAATAGAAGTGCCAAAATGTTCATTCGCTTTAGGGGAAGGAGAAACCATACGCGCCATCATGGTACGTTTAAAACCCAACAACTGCGTGATCTCCATCCGCTCCCAGCGCGATAAACTGAAAAAATCCGCAAACTTAACCTGCCGATCAGCATCCAATTTCAGGCGCCTTCCTCCATCAAAAGAGAATCCACCTTCTGGCTTCAGTGATAGGGCCAAAGCCCCCTGTTCAAGGTTTAACCCACCAGAAAGGTGAGTGTTGAGAGCCAGTTTTCCTTTATCATCTCGTTTCAGCCCTGCGGCTGGGCCATCACCCTTACCGCCATCAATGATTTCATATGCCTTATATGCCTCATCAATCAAATGGAAAAAGGCTTCAGGTGCGGGCGGAACACCGGACTTAAAACTCGCTTTCAATGAGTCAACGGTACTAATTTCTTTATCAGTCATCATATTTCCTCAAAAGCCGTAATTAGACAGTCATTGCCCCCAGTTTCTGTTCAGGGAAATTTAAACCCGCCACCCGGTTATTGAGAATACTTAGTGCCCGCATTCAATAACAACTTGGCAATTTGTTTCTGCGTCTCCTCAGGAAGCAATTTAAAAGCTTGGGCCGAAACCGCTACAGTCCCATCCACCGACAGCACCCCGGATTTATCTAACATCAATCCCCCATCGAGCTGTAGCTTTAACGCAAGCCCTTTCGGTTCCAACGAGATGCCATCACCAATCTTAACCGCCAAACGGTTGTCGATAACCTGCAACCCAACTCCCGGATGATAAGTTTGATCACTATCCCGCCAACCAAAAAGCTGTCGCCACAACATGGCCCAATCAATCAGTGAATAAAATGCCGCCTCAGTCGGGATCTTGCCAGGGGCGAAGTGAGCACTAAGCTGGCTAACCGTTTCATCTGTTATCTCTTTTTCCATCGTTTTTTCCTCATTTAGCTAGTCGTAAAGGTAAACTTTCCCTTCTCCACTCTTCCAGCCACTGGCGCCAATCGCTAACGTATTGCCGTCACCGCTAAGACAAATGCCGGCACCAAATTTATGGTTTAATTCCCCATCCACTGCCAGTAATCTGCCCTGCATAATCCATTGTTCATCCTGATAGCTAAACCACCATCCTGCACCGGTTTGCACACCTGTGTTATCTTTACCAACAGGTGTTGACACCACCAGTATCTGACCGTCGCCACTTAAAGACAGTTCGCTGCCAAACCTTTCCCCGGCAGTCACCGCTTCTCTCACTATCCCCATGGATTGCCATGCATTACGGTAACGCTGGTACACATAGATCGAACCAACATTGCCCTTCTCTCCCGGACACCCCACCGCCAAAATATCGCCGCTATCGTTCAAGCTGAGACTAGTCCCAAAGCTGTCACTGCTGTCGAGTGAAGGAGAAGTAAGCGAATGGAGTGGCGGTCGCGGCTGCCAGTATGTCCCGTAACGATGAAATAGCGTCACTTCACCGTTATTACCGTTACGCCCCGTTGCCGCCACTGCTAAGGTTGAACCATCTGCACTCAAGCTCAGTTTGACGCCAAACATATCGCCCTGTGCCGGAGAAGCTAAGGTCAGACGCTCACCAAGCTGTGACCATTTCTTTCCGTCATACTGATAAAGATACACTGCACCACAATTAGCCAGTGAACCCGATCCCCAGCCATAAGCACCTACTGCTAATAGGGTGCCATCTGCGCTCAAGCTCACAGAACAACCGAAATGCTGCTGAACGTTCGCCTCACTCAGCCAAAGTTTGGCCGATTTCTCCCACACACCATTTGCCGATCTGTGATAAACGAACACTGAACCATGCCCACCATCACTGCTCCGGTTATCAATGCCCACCGCGAGAACATTACCGTTTCGATTCAGGCTTAGTGCTCTGCCGCCATAACCACTGACGTAATCAGCAAATTGCTGCCGCCAACCGTTATCGGTATAAGAAAATAGATATACAGGTTCCTTTCCTTCTGCCCCACTAAGCGCGATAGTTTTCCCATCACCGCTGACACTGACAACAGCGCCAAGGTTTTTATTGTTACCGTTAGCCGGCAAATCAAACGCGGGCAACTGCACGTTACTCGCTGCCATCTCCCCAGCATGAATCAGCCAACGATAAAGTTCTCTTTGTTGTTCCTCCGTAAAACTCTCAAATAATTCCAGCGACAATTTAAAGTCGGGGCGTAACCCCAATTCGCCATTAATAAACTGTAAGCCACTGTTCTTATCAATATTGACAGCAATTTCACGGTCTTCTCCGATACGCACCCCATCACCGGGATTCACTAAGAGTAAATTCACCTCATCCAGATCCCGGTTAAATCCTGCCCCTGGACTATTATCGATCTGACCTGGGTCCAGCCCAGCTAAACGCCGACCTTCCGCCGCTATTTGCACCAATTGAGTATAATTTTCACTTTTCGGCATGGAATATAATTTAAACCAGGATTTAACTTCCTCTTTATCCAACAAATTATTCTCGCTGGATATAGTAGATGTCTTGTTGTGAGCCATTAATACCTCCAATGCAGAATGACAAATAAATTAACGTTGTTACACGCCGTTCTATTCTTTTATTTTCGAGATAAACAATATTTTGGCTTTATCCCCCTCTTAATGTTTCTCTTCATTCTAATTGGCCTCTTTATCGGTAAATTTTGCCGAATCGTCTAGCGTGGCGATATGTTTAGCACCCTAAACGGGCATTCCTTCTCTGGGTACAAACAACACCTCTGCGGCTTTTAGCTGTTCGTAGTCTTTCTTACGCCAGAAAAGTTCTTTATCGGCAAACTTCGCCAAATCGTCGGGCGTGGCAACATGTTTAATCCCCACACCACGTATTTTTTCTGCTGGTATAAACAACACCCTCACAGCTTCCATCTGTTTGTAGGTTTTCTCATTCCAGTAACCTTCTTCATCGACAAACTTCGCCAAATTATCGGGTGTAGCGACATGTTTAACGCCCAGACCAGGTGGAGTTTCTCCTGCGGGTGTAAACAACACTTCCGCAGTTTTCATCTGTTCATAGGTTTTTTCATTCCAGAAGAGTGATTGATCGGCAAATTTCGCCAAATCACTGGGTGTGGCAACATGTATCACGACAATATCTTCTTGATATAGCGGCAGTTCAGTGGACATAATATTCCCCCATTAATAAAGTCAGACCTTGGTATATACCTGTTATCTTTCAAGTTGCCTCTTTGTTGGCTGCACTCACTCACCCCGGTCACAGTGTTCTCTATGCTCCCGGGGATTCGCTCCCTTGCCGTCGCGATCCATCTTGAAATCTATTGGGTATAGTTAATGCTGCCCTCGAAAGACACGCTCCCAATAACACTTATTTAATATTTAATTTAACTTGACTACACTATTCGTTTTTCGCACGACACAATCAGTTATATTTAAGCATTATAGAAAAGTGAATTTTTGCCAGCCATTTAATAAGATTTAAATTACTTTTTTTTAAAAATCTCACATAAAAAAACATCATTTAGATAATATTCCACCAGTATCGCAATAACCATTAATTTAATTATATTTAGATTAATCAACTAAAAATCTTATTAGAACAAACATAATAATCAATGATACGTATAAATGTTACATATTTATACAAAATTATTTCATTGCGACACAATGAGAACATTTTACTTTAATAATCAAGAAAATAACGGACACACTTAAATAACACCAGAATCATAATGATCCACATTAAATAATTCATAATTGGGAAGAGACTATAAAATAAAGAAGGGGGAGAGTTAATATATTTAAAAATTTATTAACATCCATATAAATTATCTCTTTAATTTTTCACAATATTAAATCAGACTAAAAACAACAATTAAAACTGATTTTTTTAATGAGAGTTACCTCGCGTTTTGTTTAAGATTGAAAATCTATACCAAAATCGGCAACTCTCAATTTTTCAAGACTCCGTGTCAGCGCAAATCGCGCCTAATACAGATTATACCTGTTATCTTTCAAGTTGCCTCTTTGTTGGCTACACTCACTCACCCCGGTCACATAGTTCTCTATGTTCCCGGGGATTCGCTCCCTTGCCGTCGCGATGCATCTTGAAATCCATTGGGTATAAATTAACTTAATCGATTACTTTCCAAATATTCTGGTTTTGGCTGGTATTCCATCTGAGAATTTTGTACCACTCCAGTCTATCTGATTAGGCGGTATGCCGAACTTTTTCCATGTCAAATTAACGGGTACTCCAAGTATACATGCAGCAATAAATCGATGCTGACCATCCATGATATGGGTAAGCCCTGTCCGGCTATTGTGCCAGACAACAATTGATATTGGATTTCCCTTTGTTTTGAAGCTTGATATTTTTTCGTCAACAACTTTTTGAAAAACTTCTGCTTGAGCGGGTAGTGGTGCGGAATTCCCAATATCATATCTTCCCACAGGGCTGCCTTTTAATATTGACGTGTCATATGTGCTCTCATTTCCTTTTAGTTGAGGTCCGTTTGTTATTTTTCTTGATGTTACGGGTTTTAACATATTTTTATACATATTTAACTCTCATCCTTTTGAATTGTGTGGGGCATCAGATATTACTGAATTTTCTTTTTCCGTCATCCCATTTGGTGTATTATTTTTTATCTTTCCTTTATCATTCTTTTATCCAACATTCGACTATTTAGCCTGTCACTTATTATTTCCCGGCATGATTTTATCTATTTTCAAGCTATTCCGAAAATTTTTTAACATCAGCTATACAGACATAATATCATCATTTATGAATTTTAAATTATTATCCGCCACTATTGTCTATGTACGGCGATCTTTCTAATATTTCCTCAATTTTTTTCTTGGCTCTTAATACCCACTTTTTATCTAATACACCTAATATTTCTAGCTCTTTTTTAAAATAAGCTCTACGAAAATCTTTACTTTCATCATTCCTATTCTTTAATTCATATTCAGATGCCATTTGGCTAGCTACACTTTCCATTATCCAATATAGCAGCTCATTTAAATCTTCAGTTGTTTGCCTAAATATTTCATATTCTCTTTCAGAGTAAATAATATGATATTGATTATTATCAATAACTATATATCCAGAACCATCACCAACAGGCTCTGAATAAACTATCAACATTGATTTAGGTGCATTAATCTTAGCACCTAAAGACTCACTTTTTCCTGTATTTCATTTATAGTTAGCATTCTTTACTTCCTTTACATATCCATTTTTTATAAGCCAATCAACATTTACTCTCTCAGGGAAATTCGGCAGTATCTGAACTCCTCCTCTGGGCTGATCAAACGCTGGAGCAATTTTGCCTTGCAGTATTGGAAGTGGTTTAATTACTTCATATTCATGGTATTTTCCTGCTTTAGAACCAGGAGCCAGTGCTCGATTTTCATAAGGAACTCCTTTGGGAGACAAAAACGCCCCATTTGCACTGCCATATCTATCCAGTCTAGTACCTACAGCTAAAACATCTTCTTTCGGGGGTTCAGCAAATCCTAATTTAGGTGGCCAATTCCATTCAGTATTAGATTTTCTGAATTTATCATAGGATGAGTATCCTCCCGATTCACTATCTGTTATAGCACTATCTTTATTAAAGTTTCTTGATGTTTTTTCTAAGCCAGATGACACCTCTTGATATTTATTCAAAGACAAATACATTTTAGCTGCTGCAAACTGTATCAGCTTCGCTTCACTGGTAGGTATGCCACCGGCAACAATTTCCGCCGCCTTCTGTGGAGTCATCTTCTCATTTGACAACACGACATCCAATGGAACGCCAAAGAAGTTACCCCACGCAATAATTAGACCTTTTGCCGGGTCCTGACCATCAGGGACTTGCCCTTTTAGGTAGTGAGTTAAGGCTGCGTTGATTTCTTCGGGTGTTGCCCGAGATTGGGCCATCTTTTGAGCCAGCGACCCCGCGCTTTCAAAATGTTTAGCGCCTTCGGAACCAAACAGACTTCCCATGCTAAGGGCATTATTCTCCACAACAAAAATTACAATCTCGATTCAAGGGGGTAGGATTAGCTCCACTATTTACGTGAGTTATATTCGCGATAATATATAAAACAACATCCTATACCACCAATAGTCCCTCCCATAGCTCCTACTTTTAAACAAAGTAAGAAATCTTCTTGAGTAAAATCAAAATCTCCAGATAAGAAAAAGAAGATTAAGGCAATAATTAGTTTTAAAATTAATCCTGTTAGGATCATACCAACAATAATTGAACTGAATAAGTGTAGAAAAAGGAGAAAAAAACTTAGTTTACTCAGTCTCATTTCTTCTTATCCTCATCCAATTTTTTTACCCCTTTACTAATCTGATCATTAGTAATTTCAGTTGCTACAGATGAACCTACATTGCCAACAACACCAGGGATCTTACTTGGTGACATCTCTTTCGAGATCCCTAACTGGCCTTTTACTTCTGAGTACTTAAGTAAGTTGGGATTAAATTTCGGGTCCCAGCCACCAGTTATCCATTTACCTATAGCATTTGTACCAGAGGTAGCATACTTGCCCACACCATAACCTACTGATGCGCCAATCCCACTAATAATTCCCCCTTTTAGCGGATCATCCCCTTTGACATAACTTGAAGCTGCCCCCATACCTGCATTCCAGGCTATTGTGCCCCACAAACCAGTATTAGCCGTGAATGCGCCCGTCCAGTACGCAAAAATAGCATCATTGGGGTCGACATTGCCATTAGCAAGATATTGGATACCGGTATTGGCTACGGCACCAATCAGGCCCGTTGTTGCAGAAGCTCCCGATAACCATGGTAAAGCTAATACACTCCCTTCTGCGGCAACCATAGTCTGGCAAGAAAGTGGCGTGTTACCACTACAGGCTTTCTGGATTTCGGTTTGCTTGTCCTGTTGCCATTTCTCAACTGTGCCTTTTTTATTCGCTTCTGCCGCCGCCAGTACACTCGCTAGGGCATTATTGTCCACAACAACCCATTTAATTTTAACTATATATATACAGATCAATGTCTAGCCCCGCATTTAATTCGTCAAGCTCTTTAATCATCATTTTATCCAAACTCATTGCTGGTTTAATTCCTTCTTCTATTTTAATTACTATATTAAACTGATAATCAAGCTCATATTCATTAGCTAATTTTACTAAAACTTTTTTTTTGTCCTGTAGTAATGCGAATATTTTTCCTAGCTGTTCACCAATATCAAGAGACTCTTCATCTCCTGTACTCAAAAGCCAACAACTATCTATTCTAAGACGTTTTTTCCCTAGTATAGGATCACCTTTCACCCAACATTTTGTTGGTTGAATAGCTAATTTTTCAGTTACATCCCTAGGATTTAACTTATCTCCAGAAATCAAAAAATACACACCTACAGTTGATTTACTCATTCGTTATAACCTTCATTTAATGAATTCACCAGTTGGGACACCTTCTCCAGTACCCCCTTTTCTGAAAACCCATAGTTCACCAGTTTCTTTATTCACATAAATATCATATTTCGATATATTTTTCTTACCAACAACATCAGATTTAAGCTCATGGGCATCAATTCCATTCTGTTTTAAATACTTGTCATCAGCCATTTTGATATTTGATGGTTTATGTTCATTCTGTCCATTCTTATTCTGATTATCTTCAGGTGGCTGTTGATTTCCTGTACCACCATACTCCTTCTTCTCTTCATTTGTCAGATTCTTCTCCACATTTGGTTGGCTTTCATTATCGACATAATCTGACGAACATACCCGGCCAAAAGAACATTGGGTGGCTTTATCTATAGATTCTCCCATTTCCTTCAGTTTTTTGTCCAAAGCTGAAGCTATTGTCTGATTTGCTTTATCCACGGCTTCACCTGTGTTTGAACCCGCTATCGGTGGGAGTGGCATTGGTACAGCTAGGGCATTATTATCCGCTGCGTTCTTCCCGGCTTGCGCCCCGGTAACGGCGCTGGCGGTGGAGTCACCGGCAATGCCGCCGGCTAATCCCGCGGCCAGGGTGGAGAGGGTGCTGATGGTCTGTTTCTGCGCCTCCGTTAATTCACTGACGTTGGCCTCGTCGCCGTAAAGCTGTTTTATCAGGACCTGCGCGGCCAGCTCCCCCGACGCCGCCCCCGCGGCCCCTGACAGGGCATTGTTACCGCTCACTTCCGCCGCCACCGCGCCTAAAATCGCGTGGGCCAGCGTGTTGGTGGCGATATCCACCTGATGGGTTTGCGGGTCGGTGGTCATCTCCTTAATCACCCCGGCCAGATACGGTGAAGCCCCCCCAGCCAGCGCCTGACCCAGATTGTTCCCCGCCAGTCCCTGAATGGCGGCGGTCGCCGCCTGTAACGCTTTCTGATAGGTGCCGCCAGTCCCAAAACCCGAGTCATTCAGCGCCTGATGATAGGCGGCGGTGTAGATTTGGCTTTTAATGTCTTCCATGCTCGGGTCGGCGTGACCCGTTTTCGCCAGGGTGGCTTTGGCAGCTTCAATATCCTGTTCACTGAGATGGTCCAGTTTCGCTTTCGCCGCGTTGGTGGCGATAATTTTCCCTTCTGTCCCGACTATTTCGGTCATCTGGGCGCTGAGCTCGCCCATCAGTTGCGCCTGTTTCAGCCGTTGCTGTTCTTTTTCCTTATCAAATATCGGACTCAGGACATTGGCGGCGTTATCGGTATCGCGACTTAAGTTCGCGATATCCTGCGTCTGGTGCGCCTTGTCCCGGATAATCAGATTGCCGTCACTGACCGCAGCGTGCGTGGTACTGCTGTCATGGCCCTGGTTATTGGAACCGCTCAGCGCATTGACCGCCAGATTATTCAGGACCTGACCGGCGGTCGGTTTACCAAGGCTGACGCCCGCACTCTGCTGCTCGACAGTAAAGTCCGCTTGATTTTGAATGTCCTTGAAGCCCAGCGTCCCGGTGTTCAGGGTGTTTTTGGCTTTGTCGGCTTGACTCGCTATCACCGCGCCGTCCAGTTGGGTATGGTCACCGACGTTAACCTGATAGCCGCCTTTGCCGGCAAACAGCCCGGTCTGCTCCTGCACGCTGTCATAGTTGCTGTGCAGTTTATTGCGGCTGGCATTGAGGCTCGCTGTGCCGTTGGTGAGGGGGACTGAGGTGGCACTGACGCCCGCGCTGGCATTCTGTTGTTTGCTGTCATAACGCTGGCTGTTCTGCTCGCTGCTTAATGTCAAATGACGTTTCACGTCGGCGGTAATCTGCTCGCCGCTGACTTGTGCCCCTTTTAGCGTGGTGTCCCGGCCACTGTTCAGCCCGACGGTCTGTCCCGCCTGTAACGTGGTGTTAGTGTGACTGACGCCGTTGCCGTTTTCACGGCCGTTGCCCCGACTGACATTGGCCGAGACGTTCAGACCGGTGCCTCCCGGTCCCGCAGTCAGGCCCACGCCCAGAGAGCTGCCGTGGCTGCTGTTTTTGCCGGCAGTCTGTTCGGTGTTCTGGCTGGAGGAGAGCTGAATATCCCGGCTGGCATTGAGTTGCAGGTCTTTACCCGCCTGTAGCTGGCTGCCCTGAATACGAATATCGCCATTCTGGCCTGATGCGCCTTTGCCATCCCCTTTGGCGGTTATATTGAGGTTATCCCCGGCAGCGAGATGGCTGCCCTGTTGAGTGGTCTGGCGGTGCTGCTGTTCTGAACGGGAAGACTGGCGACCGTAGGACAGGCTAATCCCGGCCAGATTATTATTGCCTTTTTCGTCACTGCCCTGAGCCTCCGCCAGTCGGCCTGCCTGCACCGCTTGCACTCCACTGAGGGCAGCTTTAGTGTTTTGCAGGGCTTTCACTCGAGGGTCACTTTCATTGCGGGCGGCTCTGGCGGTTTGCACCGCGCTGTTGACGGCACCCCCGGCGGTACCACTTAGCGCCACGGTTAAGCCGCTCTGTTTCTGTTCGGTTTTTGTCGTGGTGTGATTGCGGTTTTCCGCACTGGTGATATCGACCTGTTGACCGGTCAGCGTCAGGTCTTTACCGGCAATCACCTCACTGCCGTGAACCCGGAGCTGTTCACCGGCATTGAGGGTGACGTTGCCCTGACTGCTGCCAACTGTGCTGCCTTTGCTAAGCTGGCGGTCACTGTCGGTGGTAACTTTCTGGCTGGCTTTACCAACGGTAAAACCAATGCCGCCGGTCCCCATCAGGCCGGATTTTTTCTCCTGCCGCAAATGGGTTTCATCGTGCGCTTCCGCAGCGGTGGTAACAGTGAGCTGATGACCGGCGTTCAGGCTGACATCTTGCGTGCCCGCAACATTACTGCCGCGGATATTGAGGTTTTTTCCGGCCTGGAGATTCACTTTATCGCCACTGAATGTGGTACTGAGTACCTGCCGGTCATGCACTTCATCGTGGGTTTCCACTGACGATTTCGACAGCCAGCCTTTGCTGGTTTGCTTGCTGTGCTCCACTAAGTCGGATGAGGCTGTACCGGTGGTCAGCGTCAGGGTATTTCCGGCCTGCGCCGTCAGGTGTTGACCGGCGTTGACATGGGCGGCAGTGGCGTTCACGTCATGCCCGGCTTGCAGGGTCACCTCACCGGTGCCGGTTATCTGGCTGCCAATATCCTGTTGTTGGGTCAGATGGCGAGTGTTATCTTTCCCCCAATTCCCCTGCTCTGTGCGGCGCGTACTTAAGGTGTCCAGCGTCAGGTCATGGCCTGCGGTTATCTCGGTGTGGCCGTCTTTACCGGCATTCTTGACGTCACTGGCGGTTAATTGCACATTGTTGATAGCGCTCAGCGATAAGGTACCGTTATCGTTCTGCACATAGATGCCCGCCGGACGGTCCAGCCAGCGGTTAGCTTCATCCCCGCGTACGGTCGAGGCGCTGGTGATATCGCGGCCTTTCAGCGTCACCCGGTCATCCCCCTGAATCTGGCCGCCGCGATTGGTGAGCGTTTGTTGGGCCGTTAAATCCACTTTGCCGCCGCGAATAAAGCCGTGGTTGGTCAGGTTGTTGGCCGTCAGTTGAGTGACATCACGCCCGCTGACCGTGCCGCGGTTGGTGATATCGCCCTGACTGTTAAGCGCCACGGTATTGCCGGCGAGGAGGGCGCCGTCACCGCGCAGGTCACCGGATTTCACCCGGGCGTACACCTGCGGCACCGTCACCACCTCGGTAGTGCCGTCCGGCAGCGTGACCGTCTGGTTGGTCAGCCAGATAATGTCCGAGGTCAGCAACGCCATCTGCGCCGGACTCAGGGCGACGCCGGGGGTGAGCTGCTGTTCCCTGCCGAAAGCCACCCCGGCATCCATCAGCGCTTTAAACTGGGCTTCATCGTTATTGTAGCCCGGCAGATAGCGCTGGCCGGTCAGCTGGGTAATCTGCTCCCGCACCAAACGTTGTTCATAAAACCCATCTCCTAACCGTTTGTGGACCAGCGCCGGGTCATGCGTTAATTGTTGCCGCATATAGTCCGAGCCCAGCCACTGTTTGTACTGGGTAAATTTCGGGTCGGTCTCCACCAGATAGTGGCTGTCACTGCCCGGTTGCACGGTATACAGGCTGTTATTCGGCAAACGCGTATCGGGCGTCACCACGCGTATCACCGGATCGACTGTTTGCCCTTTGACGGTCTCCGGGGGCAATACCAGTGGCTGATTTTTGATACCGTTCACCGGTGTGACCGTCGTGGGGGCAGAATGTATCTGACCGGTCTGTCGGTCTGTAATCGTGATATCGGTGCCCTGTGGACGGGTATGCGCCTGCCAGGCCAGGGTTTTCAGGTCGATGGTTTCTATTACGGGGGCCGGGTCATAATTGCTGCGGCTTTTCCCCTGCGAGGTTTTGGTGCCACCGAACCCGAACTTTTTCTTTTTGGTTTTTTTAGCATACCAGTGGGTCTGACTGCCCGTATCGGTGGTAATCCGTTCTCCCTGAGTAGCGATATTGTGCAGTTCGCCAATTTCACCACCGAGCGTGCCGCCAGCGACAATCTGGCTGTCGTGATTAGTGACCTGCGCACTGTTGAGCGTGATATTGCCCCCGGCCAGAATTTTACCGGGGTCACTCTGTTTAACCTGAGTTTCCTTGACGGTCCGGGTGTACTGATATTCGTAAAAGTCATTACTGCGGCTGCCATCCGGCATGATGGCATCGTGCACTTTGTATTTATTGTGGTGGGAAGTGTCCACCTGTGACCAGTCATAGCGAGTGGTCTGGCCGCTTAGTACTGCATCGTGATGCTGAGACTTTTCCGTTTCGACGACCTGAGTGACCAACACGGCGTTGGTGTTGTTAATCTGGTCGGCATTAATCTTCAAGTGGCGCCCGGCTTCAATCGTCGCCGCGTGGTTATTGAGCTCACGGGCTTGACCGGTGGCCGTCAGGGTGTTATCCAACTGGCCGCCGATGTGCATGTCGCCCACGCTGTAAATCTGGGCATGGTCACTGTTGTTCAGTGTTCCGGTGCCGATATCCAGCCGGTCACGCGCCGCAATCACGGCGGCTTTGCCGTCCTGAGCGGTGTTATTCAGGGTCCCCGCCTGGAGGGCCAGCTGGTCACCGTAAATGCGCCCGGTGCCGGTGTTGTTCAAAGTGTTGGCCGTGAGATGGGTTAAGCCGCCGTCAATCAGCCCGGTATTGTTCAGCGTATCGTGAGCCTGGATTTGCGTTTGTTTAGCGCTGATTTCACCGGAGGCGTTATTGGTGAGATGGTGTGCGTCAAGATGCAGCGCCTGACCGGCTTTTATCTGGCGGTCATTGATAAGATTGCCGGTCGTTTTCAGCGTCAGATTGCCATTAGCCGCGGTGTTGCCGGTATGGTGAAAATCCTCAGTTAAGGTGACCGCCATATCGCCCTGTGATAACAGTTGGCCGTCACCGCTCAGAGAGTGTGCGTTAATCGTGGCCTGTTCCCCGGCAATCAAGGTACCTTGCCGGTTGTTAATCACCAGATGCGGTTGCTGAGCCTCGCTTTTGAGAGTGAGCTGTTTGCCCGCAGAGACCAGCCCCTGGATATTATTCAAGGTCTGGCGGATGTTCGCTTGCAGATGGTTGGCTGCCCGTAAAGCGCCCTGGGTATTGTCCACCTGTTGGGCGTTGACCGTCAGGTTTTGTGCTTCCAACCCGTTATCCGTCTGCTTTGTTTCCCGGTTAATCAGGTGAGCGGTGTTCAGGGTCAACTGCTGACCGCCACGGATAAGGCCGCCAGTGTTATCGGTTTCGGTCTTAACATTCAACGCGGTGTCGCCCACCGCCTGCACCTGCCCGTGACGATTATCGAGCTGATGAGTGTTCAGGGTTAACGTGTCGGTGGATAACAACTTGCCGTCCCGGTTATCGGTCTGCGCCTGTCGAGTGTCGATAACCACCTGTCCGCCTTGAAGATGACCGTGGCGATTGTCCAGCGGGCCGCTGGTGATGGTCGTCTTGCCCTCACCGAGAATATGGCCCTGCTGGTTATCCAGCAACTGTCCGTCAGTATCCAGAGTCAGGGCATCTGCGGATTGTAAAGTCCCGTTGCGGTTAGTGAGTTGTCGGCTGTGAATGTCCAGCCCGCCATTGCCGGCTATCTGGCCCTGAGTATTATTAAGCGCGGTGCTGGTCAGCGTGGTATTGCCGTCCGCCGCGATTATCCCGCCGGTGTTATCGATGTCGCCGGTGCGCAGGGTTAACTGCCCGCCGCTTAACACCCGGCCCGACTGATTGTCCAGCGTGTCTTTGACTGCCAGTGTCAGCGAGCCTTTTTCGGCGGCCACGATGTTTCCGTGACGATTATCGACGGTCGTTGCTTTCAGGTTCAGGTTGCCGTTGCCCGCAAGGGTGCCGTGCTGGTTATCCAGCCTCCGGGTGGTGAGGGACAGGGTATCTTTGCCCCGTTGTTGCATCACGCCGCCTTGATGGTTCAGGGTGTCGGCGTTGAGGGTTATCTGCCCGGCCTGAGTTTCAGCCTGGTTGAGTTGCAGTTCACCGGCCTGTATCGTCAGGGCACCATTGGTCAGTAGTTTGCCCTTATCTCCCAGCCACCGTTGGGTGTTGAGCGATAATCGCCCCTGACCGGCCAGTTGCACCGTCCCCCGGTTGTTATCGGCCTGATGCGCGGTGAGATGCAGATCCTCGCCCTGACTGGCAATCGTGCCCTGACGGTTATTAAGCCGGTCAGTGGTGAGGGTCAATGTCCCCTGATTGAACACGGTCCCCTTATGGTTATTCAGGGTGCGGGTATGGAGCGTCAGTTCACCGCTGCCGGTCTGGTTAATTTTTCCCTGCTGATTGGATAAATCCAGCGTCGTGAGGTGGATTTCCCGCGCCACTAACTGGCCGCCGTCGTTGTTAAACTGGCCCGGTGTTTTCGCCGTCAAACGGTCGGCGCTGACGGTAGCGTGAGCGGTACTGATGCCCGATTGACCGGCGGTGAGTTGAATCTGACCGGCTGCGGTCTGGCTGTCGCTCAGGTCAATCTGTTGGCTGTGGACAGCCAGCGTATCAGTGGCCAGATTTTTGCCATTGGCCTGAATGTGCTGCGCGGTCAGGGTCAATGAGCCGGGTCGGGTAGTGTTGCCGTTATCATCCAGCCCCGCAGCCCATATGCTGTCATGGCTGCTGTGTATTGTGCCCGCGTTGGCGGTGATATCGCCGCGGGCTTCCACCCGGCCCTGATTGCGCAGTGCTCCCCTGGTATGTAAATTCACCGCCGATTGTGACAGCAATTTGCCGGTGTTAGTGATATCGGCAGACGAAGTTAATTGTAACGTATCCCGGCTACTGAGGGTGCCGCGGTTCTCTATCCAGCCATCGGCGGTGATATGGACCTCCCCGGCAGACGCGCCGATATTACCGGCATTATGCACGCCCACCCCCGTTTCGGTGCCTATCAGCCTGATTTTATGGGCATACATGCCGCCCAGCGCCGCCACATCCAACGCAAACGCCGGGTGCTTTTCATCGTCAATCGATTTTTTCTCCATTTGCTGATGCGCCGCATCCACAATATTGCGCCCGGTGGTCACTTTCAGGTCTTGCGCATGTAATTTGGCGTTGATGGCGACGGAGCGGGCGATAATATCGGTGTAACTTTGCTGTGTGCTGTCCATGCCGTGCCCGTCAATCCGCACTTCCCCCTGATTAACATCAAACCCTTTCAGCCGGCCTCGCTCCATCAGGGCTTGTCCGGTAGTGAGCGTGGTGCGATGTGAGTTAATGAACCCACAACCGTTACAGGTGATGCCCGCCGGGTTGGCAATAATCACCTCAGCTTTATGCCCGGCGACTTCAATCCAGCCATTGAGACGACTGGGGTCACGACTGTTGACTTCGTTAAGAATAACGCTGGCGTCCCCTTTGGCTAACCACGGATTACCGGCCACCATGCCGCCGAGTTGCGTCTGGGTGGCCTGATGGCTGTTATTGAGGATAACTCCCTGTTTATCCACATCAAACTGGCGATAGGTATTGTGGGAAACGCCGTCGGCTCCCGGGGTCTGGATATTGACCTGCGGCGTGCCGTTGGCGCTGCGAACGATGGTCGGTTGCTGGCGCCCCGGCGCCTGTCCATCCGCCACAATCGCCGCCTGTGCGGTGAGCGAAATCCCGCCCAAGGCCAGCAACACACTGAAGTGTAACGCGGTGAGCCGGCAAAGCCGCTGAGCTGATGGCCGCCTTCGGCGGTGTCCGGTTCTTCCCCGTCTGGCCCGCGCTATCTCGGCCACCACCATCCACATTTGGCGAGATTGGTTAAAGATAATACGATATAACTGCTTATTCATAACGTTTACTCCACACAACACTACCCACTGGCAGTTTTGCTATTTGAATTAATACTGCCAATACAGGTTAAATCCGGCTGTGACGGGGGAGGTTTGGAAGCCGGCGGGTTTGGACAACGGGACGCCGACAAACAGGTCGTAGCTCACCCCTTTCAGGCTGCCGCGCCAGCCCAGGGCGCTCCCTGCCAGGTGTTTTCCGAGCAGCGCGTCGCTGCCCCGGCCGCCCACTTCGCCGTAATCCATTGCCAGATACAGCGACTGCCCTTTCAGCGGGGTTTGCCAGTCCAGTTCGTTGCGGCTGTACCAACCCCGATCAGCGGATAAGGTCAACTCGCCATCAAAGCCGCGCACCGTCCAGCGGCCACCGATTGAAAATCGATCCTGGGGCGTCAATGAGCTGGCGCTTATCTGACGCAAATATTGGGTCTGATAAGAAAAAGGCTGAGAAAACAGCGTGAACGGCCCGGCAAGCGTCGCTGAGAACTGGGTGATTTTAGGCAAAGCGGTTCCTTCATTGCGGTACTCTTCCGGTGCCGGTTGTGCGCCAAACCAGCGCATGCCCTGTTGGTAAGTCACCCGGGTATCCAGCGTCGCGCTGCCGATAAAGTGATGATGGGACAGCCCCAGCTTCCAGCCCGCGGTTTCCCGGCGCTGAACATCAATTTCAGTGTTATCAATAAAATTGCGCGACGCCCGACGATAAATTTCACCGTTAAGCAGGGTTTTCTGATCAGCGTTACGATGCAGCACCCGGCTAAGCTGGACCGCCAGGTTTTGGCTTTTGCCCCGGTATTGGATCGCTTGATTCAGCCCGGCTATCGTCTGGGTATAATCGTAATGACTGGCTGTCACACTCGCCATCCAGTAGCCGAAGGGCAAAGAGTAATAGAGCGTGTCGTTTTGGCTGCCTTTCCCGGCAGATGAATGAATATCGCGCCCACCGGAGAAATAGAACAGGTCGCTGAGCGCCAAGGGGTTATCCAGAAAAAAGGTGAGTCCGCCCTGATAACGCCCGGTGCTTTTCGAGCCGGTATCATCCAGATACGTGGCGATCCGCCAGTGCCGGGACTGACGCCAGTCCAGCATAATATCGCTTTCCCCCGGCTGTTCTGCCGGAACAATGTTCATATCCGCCTGCACGGTCGGGAAACGTTGCAAATTTTCCAGTCCCTGCTCAATATCCCGTAAATCCAGTAATTTTCCTTCACGCGCGGGAAAGGGAGTTATCCGCTGGATATATTTCCCGCTGTCAGGGGTATAGCGGATATGCCGGATTTTTCCCGGTACCATCACCAGTTTTAGCGTTTGGGTATGCAGATCCTAGGGAGAAACCAGAACCCGGCTGGTGACATAGCCGTGATTAATGAGCTGATCCTGCAATTGGGTTATTAACCGGCTAATGCCTTTATCGCCCAGGCAATGGTTTTCGCCCTGTTGAGCGACACGCCGGAACGGTAACCAGTGCGGGAAATTTTCGGTGCCTGCCAGTCTGACGTGGGTAATAGGAAAACACGGGGTTTCCACCGGAAAGACGGATGACGCTCCCGTTTCCGGTACCGACAGGTGAACCTCCGCAGGCGGCGGGGCTAATTGCGCCTCAAGGGCTTGCTGGCGGGCCTGTTGATGAATAAGTTGTTGATCTGCGATGTCGGCGGCTTGACTGCCTGAAACTGCGCTACAAAAAACCGTTAATACTAAAATACTGCTTTTCATTGTTGCTTAATTCCACAAATTTGAAGCGGTATTAACCCTAAATTTCACTTAGCGATCAATGTTTGTGGTTGATTATCACTTAGGCAATTAAAAACAGGGATTAGGCTAAGATAGCAGCAAAAACAAGGCGTTATATTTTAGTGCAAAAAATAGACGCAGGTTATTATGATGTGACAAATCGTATAAAAAATAGATTAATATTAATCATTTAATAATCAATAGTAATGATTTCAAATTAATTTTATTTTTTTGTTTTATTTTGTGATGTGCGTCACAAAATAATGTCTCATTTCTGGAAAAAATCACTTGCAAAAAGCAGATTTTCGTTATTACACGAACAGGTAAAAACCTTTCCCTCTGTCTGACGATGCTGAGGCGATATCATGGCAATTGCGTTGCTCTGATGGTTAAAACGTTGTGTGCTGTACGTTCTTTTACTTGTTATTCACCTGAGACTATTATCTGAAATCATACGTTAGCAATATACGTAGCAACGATTGGAAAAAGTGAATCAATTTATATCCTCTACTTCGCCCTCCTAGGGAGATAAGTCAACAGTGAAAAAAGTGTAGCGATATTATGTAAAGTTATTTATAAAATCATTAACTGATGGAAATATAGCTGTTTTTACTATTCACTATTTCAATACAAATATATAATTAAATAATAATCTTAAATCCCCATTAATTTTCCAATATTTCCCAGGGAGCATAGAACTTTCAGATATAACAGGGCGCGTTATAAATAAATTTAATAATCGTCCCACATAAGATATTTCAGAATAAAACACCCAATGAATTATTTTCAAATAAATAAAGTTCACTTATCGTATAGGTAAAATCATTCTCACTTATTATGTGAATGCACAAACATTAAATAAAAACAATCAACTAAATGCAATCTTTCCGCAAAAACATATACCATCCATGTACAAACAGAAAAAGCACCCATTAAGCTCCCGATAACTTACTGCAACCCTTTAATTTCAATTAATTCCTGCTCAAGACTGGAATTAAGGGTAATTTTATTTTTTGACAGGAATAAGTAAAATCATAAAGCTATAGGAAATAAAAACCATGTGAATATGTATTACCAATAATGCCAAGTGAAATAGTGTGATCTTCACCTGGCAGAGGACACTCCACAACTCCCCCATTAATACAAGCAATTAAACATAAATACCCGCTAAAGAGAATCCTAGTCATACATTAGAAATTTTTTAATCATATAATTAACCTGTCTGATATTATAAGTAAATAATAACATTGTCAGCTGTGGTTGATTTCAACTCTCGATGATTTACTTTAAGAATACTATTCAAAAACCTATTGCAAGATATTGTCCATTTATAGCATTTGGCGGATAATCAGGAGTAAAAACCCATTCCTTTCCAAGATAATCATTAGCCCGCCCACTCACCCAAGCCTTAAAACTATTCAATGTTCCGTTAGGTGTTGCAGCCATCGGTAAACAAGCACTTCCAGTATCGATCATAATAATAGCCAGACAACTATGGTGAAAAGAAGTCGGTAGAACTACCGTATTTTCAGTTAATACTTTAAATGGATGTCTGCCCCATTGAAGTATCAATCCACCAGGAAACTTCTGATAACCATTAAACGATAATTGAGAAGGAAATTGTTCCTTCGTATGATTCTTCAATGAATCTGTAAAAACCTTATTAAGAATTTCCATATCCCCATTATCTTTTACATCATTCCCACTCTGTATGGACATAAAATTAGCCACAACAGATGCTATCGTTGACGACTGACGTAATACTTTATTTAATACATGAGTGGTAACATTATCTGGGGGAAACCCCATTTTTAAACTTTGTTCCTCTTCATATTTCTCCTGACTCACTACGTTTGCATTATTATTAATAGAAAAGGCTTTAAAATCATTTTTGGTACTCATATACACTCCTCGAATTAAATAACACTCTTTCATAAGAAACATATTTAACCATTAAAAAGACGATTTCTTTCAATTCGCATAAATAACAGTTTAGTTCATAAAAATAACAATGGAGTGTTCTTATTACTTATAAGATTAACTATTTTTGTATAATTTGTGACTTTCCAAACCCCGACTGACAGTTTTATGTATATTTAGCCGATGTTAATTGAAGTTAATATAAACAAGAAAGAAGAATAGGAAATTAGAGGAAAGTTCAAAATATTGGTTCATGCTGAATAGGATAATAACATCAGTAAAACTTGCCGTTATTGAGGAATATCCCGAAATACTTTTATCGTTGGAAATAAGGATTATGCTGTCAGATAATTAATATCAGGCCATTTTTAGGAAAATGGCCCACTATTCTATTGCGACAACTATCCGTTACCACCAATCGTCGCTGTCATACGAATTTGACGGTTATCACTGATTTCAAGATTAGATAAAACCACTAATTGAGGTAAAGTCCTTCGCAAGAAACGCGATAACAGTGGACGTAATGCATGATTAACCAACAGTACCGGAGGCGCACCTAGCATTTCCTGACGTTGCAAGGCTTCAGTCGCCTGCTGTTGCAACTTATCCGCCAATCCAGGCTCCAGACCGCCACCATTTTGTAACGCCTGAATTAACAAGCGCTCAAGGCCCACGTCTAATCCAATGACCTGAATTTCCTGCGCTCCTGGGAACCACTGTTGAGCTATCGCCCGACCAAGCGCGATTCTGACTACAGAAGTCAACTCATAAGGATCAGTTTGTCCCGGGGCATGTTCAGCCAGAGTTTCAATAATTGTCCGCATATCGCGGATCGGCACTTGCTCAGACAAGAGATTTTGTAAAACTTTATGTAAGGTTGTCAGACTGACAATATCGGGAATAAAGTCCTCAGTGAGTTTTGGCATCTCCTGACTGACTCGCTCAAACAACTGCTGGGCTTCCTGACGACCAAACAATTCATTGGCATATTGAGTCAATAGATGATTCATATGGGTAGCAACAACCGTACTGGCAGCCACCACGGTGTAACCCTGAACCTGAGCCTGTTCTCTGAGACTGTCATCAATCCAAACCGCAGACAGCCCAAAAGCCGGATCTTTAGTGATATCGCCTTGCAATTCACCTACTGCACCACCGGGGTTTATTGCCAGCCAACGCCCCGGATGCGCTTCGCCTCGACCAATTTCTACCCCTTTCATTAAAATGCGATAGCCCGCTGGCGCCAGTTCAAGGTTATCCCGGATATGAACTACGGGGGGTAAATATCCCATCTCCTGAGCGAATTTCTTACGAATTCCGCTGATTCTCCCCAGTAATTCCCCATTCTGGCGAAAATCAACCATCGGAATCAGACGATAGCCCACTTCCATACCCAAAGGATCTTCAAGCTGAACATCGGACCATGAAGCTTCAGATGTCTGTTGTTGCTCTTCTGCTTTTGGTTTTTCTATATTTATCGTCGGGCTGTCCGCACGGCGATATAAATACCAACCAATACCTGCCAACGCCGCAGTAAATAACAGGAAAACAAAATTTGGCATCCCCGGAACCATACCCAGCAATCCGAGAACACCGGCACTCAACATCATCACCCGCGGGTTATTGAACAGCTGAGTTATCATCTGCTGACCAACATCCTGATCGGTTGCCACACGGGTAACAATCACACCAGCAGCGGTCGAAATAATTAAGGCGGGTAACTGTGCAACTAAGCCATCACCAATGGTTAACAAGGTATAAGCTTCTCCCGCATCAGCCATACTCATGCCGTGTTGGGCCACACCAACAATTAAGCCACCAACGACGTTGATAACCAGAATCATTAAGCCGGCAATCGCATCACCGCGCACAAATTTACTGGCACCATCCATAGAGCCATAAAAATCAGATTCCTGTGTTACCTCAGCACGGCGTTTCTTCGCTTCTTCCTCACCGATCAATCCGGCATTCAGATCAGCATCAATCGCCATCTGTTTACCTGGCATACCATCCAACACAAAACGCGCGCCAACCTCAGCAATACGCCCCGCACCTTTGGTAATCACCATGAAGTTAATCAATACCAAGATGACAAATACCACGATACCGATAGCGAAATTACCGCCAACCAGAAAGTGACCGAATGCCTCTACAACGCGCCCCGCAGCCGCAGAGCCGGTATGCCCTTCCAATAAAATGATACGCGTTGAAGCCACATTAAGAGACAAACGCAGTAAAGTTGAAAACAACAATATTGTCGGAAACGCGGCAAAATCCAGAGTACGCCGGGTAAACATAGCCACCAGCAACACCATGATTGACAGGGCTATGTTAAAAGTAAACAACAAATCAAGCATGAATGGTGGCAACGGCAATACCATCATTGACAAGATCATGAGGATCAATACCGGCCCGGCAAGAATTTGCCATTGCGAGCCTTTCATATTGCCCGGTAAACGAAATATAGAGGCCAGATTAGCCATGACGATTATTTTCTCCAGCAAAATCCAGTGCTGGCGGCACTGGCAGATTTTCAGGTTTCTTCGGCTTCAAGCCGCCTTCCCGTTTCCAACGTTTCAATTGGTAGACCCAGGCAAGAACTTCCGCCACTGCCGCGTAAAGTGTTGCGGGAATATGTCCCCCTACTTCACTATGACGATAAAGCGCCCTGGCAAGTGGCGGCGCTTCAAGGAGTGGAATGCGGTTTTCTGTACCCATTTCTTTAATACGTAATGCAATTATTCCTGCGCCCTTCGCCAATACTTTTGGCGCACTCATCTGTTTTTCGTCATATTGCAGCGCGACAGCGTAGTGAGTTGGGTTAGTGACGATAACATCCGCTTTCGGAACATCCGCCATCATACGTTGACGAGCAGCCGCCCGTTGTTGTTGACGGATACGCGCCTTAACGTGTGGGTCCCCTTCTTGCTCTTTAAATTCATCCTTTATTTCCTGACGAGTCATTCTCAGCTTTTTCAAATGGCTGTATATCTGGTAAACAACATCGAAAGCCACCATCGGTATTAACATGAAGACGACCACATAACCGGCAAACACCAGCATTTGCATAGCATCATCCAGCGCCAATAACGGTGGTTGCGCGATTAACCGCAACATGGAAGGCCAGTTCATCCAAAGAAATAAAGCAGCACCAATACCGACAAACCCAGCTTTAAGCAGCGCCTTGAATAATTCAGCTAACGCATTCATTGAGAAAATACGTTTCAGACCTGAAATCGGATTCAATTTTTTCGGATCAAATTTGATGGATTTGGTACTGAACACTAACCCACCCAATAGCGCCGGGGCACTTAATGCCACTAACACTAATCCGGCAAAAACCGGCAATAAAGCCCAAACAGCTTGCCGAAGCAATCTGCCAATCTGCTGAACCATCTGTTTATCATTGCTGACCATGCTGTGGTCGAAATTAAAACCTTCAAACACCATCAACGACAATTCATGCGCAATTGACTGACCGCTTAACCAGAGCAAACTCAGGCCACTGGTCAGCATCAATATAGAACTCAGCTCTCTGGAACGCGCAATCTGCCCCTCTTTCCGGGCTTTTTCCCGTTTATGGGGCGTGGGTTCTTCTGTCTTCTCAAGATCGCTATCTTCAGCCACGGCTTTCCTTGTTAACTTTCAAAACGCGGTCGGTCAGAAAATATGGAATCAAATGGCTGCTAGCATGACAAAAGAGAAAAAATTCGATGGCTGGAACAATGAGAAATTTGACGGGGTATTTGTAGGATCAAGTTCGATATCTGAGGCAATTCAGCAAAGACAAATGAAGTTCCCTGCAACATTTTCTATGGAAATTTACTGTTTCTTAACCAAATATTAATCAGAGGTGAAGAGATGGCAATAGGATATTATCTGCTCATCGGTGGTAGGGTGACCTGTGTAAACACCCCGGTACTCATATGATTGTCGCTGATGTCTCAGATATGTTTAACATGGGACGCACACTGGATAGTGTGAGTACCTGCCCTTGTCGGGCCAGATTTATTAACTCGGTTAATGAAGGCGAAGAGGATTATTTAAATTGGTATCATCTTAGCGAGATTGCTGAGCGATTTGATAAAGCCCCGACTCGAGTGCGTTTTCGCTGGATCAGAGATGAAGGAGGTTGCTGCTACTATTATTCCAGCAGAGATACACCAAAAAATCAGTGCCACATATGGGGGCCGAAACACTCCCACTCAAATAGAACAAGTTAGAACGAGTTAAGTCAACCGCATTTTTACCCACCTCAGAAGTACGTTGGTAACTAATATAAAGAGAGGATTTTTTTGAGAGCCAATTCATTAATCCACAGTTTACAAACCTAAACTGAAAATGAATTTTCTTAATTGAAAAAATAGGTTATATAAATAATGCCGATTAACATTGAAACGTTAGTTAATAGTTTAGGTAAATCTTATCAAGAAATTTTTGATAACGGCTTAATTCCTTATAAAACGAAGCCAATAGGATACCCAAGAAATCCTGATATCACTTTAGATATGATTATTATCTCTAATATATTTCTCCATTTTATTTCCAGTAAATCTAATGTTTCATAGGCTAGTACCTGATCCCCTTCATGAGATGCTCATATTATATTAATCGAAAAAATCTCATATCATCCTTTTATCACCCCAATAACTTATCCTGATTTATACCCGTTATCTTTCAAGTTGCCTCTTTGTTGGCTGCACTCGCTCACCCCGGTCACAGAATTATCTATGACATAGTTATCTATGCTCCCGGGGATTCACTCCCTTGCCGTCGCGATCCATCTTGAAATCCATAGGGTATATAATTATCTTCATGAATATCATAGCATTCTCATAACCCATCAAGCACTAGCACATATTTAATTTATCCCAAGTTAAACCTTTAATTCCTCTGGGGTTCCCTCTCTATATGGCACCAGCGTCGTCCTATTTTGTGAATCAACCGCACAATGATTATTACCAACAACAACCATGACCAAATCGCTGGTTGCCTTAATCGCGTGATCTATTTCTCCATTCACAAAATAACAAACTCCAGGTTCTATTTCATGCTTTTCACCAGCATAAATAACATAACCCGTTCCTGCGAGTACAAATAAGATATGATGCCCTACGTGAGTATGATTCTGCATCCCTTCATCTTTGCTGAAACGAATTAGATCAGCACCAAAGCCATCAAACGAAACTAATCCCTCGCCCGTTCCCATACTGTTAACCATTTTATGACTTCTAGCCATTGTATCTACAACGAGATGCTCACCATTCCAGTGACAAAATCTATTTTTAATAAATTCCATATTACCTTCCTTTTATCTCTACAAATAAAATTTTATTTTAAAGTAACTATCCCTCTATCAAATAAAATAATATTTCCCAGTAAAACTTTAATCTTCAAAAAATTATCTTGATAAAGAAATTAACTGGTTCTTAACAATATATCAAATAGAAATATGTAATTCTATAGTAGTATTTTACAAAAACTCACTTTGTGATAACAATCACTGTAAAATACTTATTTTAAATATCTTTGTGGAAGATAACTTCAGTTTAAAATAATATCTGGCAAAATTTAGGCTAATTACATTATTAAGCCATGACAATAATGGCGTTAATTAAGTTGACATTAATTCTCACTAAAAATAACCATTTCAAAAATATATACCCAATAGATTTCAAGTTGCAGAGCAGCGGTAAGTGAACGCATCCCCAGAAGCATAGATAACGATGTGGCTGGGGTAAGTGAACACAGCCAACAAAGCAGCAGCTTGAAAGATAAAAGGTATATCATATGATATGACTAAAGAAGGAGTGTATTTGGCATTTAAAAGAGAGAATAAGATTTTATTTCCCACCTCAGAAGTGCATTAGTAGTCAATAAAAGAGATCGTTTCTCTTGAGACCCAATTTATTAATCAACAAAACGATTTGGCAAATCATCAGGTTGTTACCTTTCCACAAGACAGGTCGTCACCGTCAGATTCTATTTGCTGATCTGATGGCCTATAAGCAAAAACGTGATCAGGAAAGCCTTAAAGCAATGCAGGCATTAGCCTATCAGGCACAAGAATTAGAACTGACTGATGAAACATTCACCCCCCTAGAGATGCTGCTTAAGCAAGGCTTACCCATGACTGCAAAGGCGTTGGAAGGATACACGTTCGTCTTTTAATCACGTTGACATAAATAAGACTTTCTTATTAATTCTCCCATAAAGCTTGGTGTATCAGTAACCAACTGAGAGGATTTCTCCAGGAACTACCAGGTACTGGATTTAAAAAATATTTATCACCAAACCGAAAATTCCCTGTTGTACAACAGGGAATTTGTGTGGAAAAAACCGGCACCGATTACGGTTTTGCAATCACAGACTCATGGTTAGGTAACCAGTAACGCCGATGTTCAAAAGCATATTTAGGCAATCTAATGCGTAACGGTTTCTGCCCAGAAGGCCAGCAGGTACGCCAATCTATATCCCGACCCTGTAACCATAAAAATCGAGAATCGTCTTCCGCCATATGGAGCCATTGTTCTTCATTGGCTGAAACAGATGAAACAAAATCACGTAACTGGCTCAGGAGATCTTGTCTTGATGTCGCAACAAACAATGCCCGATGAGGTAAAGCTGCCCTACCAAATTGCAATGTCCAGCTCACCGCTTGTAAATCGATATTTGCCTCGTTTTCAATAAAATCTCCCAGCATGACAACCATTTTTTGTAATGATGCCGGGCTATTAGCAGCAATAGGATAGTAATATTTCTCCGAACTGGCTTTAACCGATTGCTGTGTTTTAGTCGGAGCTTCCTCCAAAATAACATGAGCATTACTTCCACCCAATCCAAAGGAACTTAACCCAGCAAAACGTTTTTGCCCTACCCCCACCTGCCAGGAATGTACTTCCGTAGCCAATTGTAAGCGCGTATCCGTGTTATCAATTTCAGGATTCAAATGCTGAAACGCTGCACTAGGTACAATAGATTTATGCTGCAACATCAATAAGACTTTAACGATGCCAGCTAATCCCGCCGCTCCCTCTAAATGTCCTATATTGGCTTTTACTGAACCAATATAACAAGGCTGCCGGGTTTTTCCTGATTTATCATGGTTAAAGACTTCGTTAAGCGCGTTAAATTCTATAGGATCACCCAGCGAAGTCCCCGTTCCATGGGCTTCCATGTAACTAATTTGCTCCGCAGAGACTCCAGCCTGTTGCAAACAATCATTGACTAATGCGATTTGCTGCTCAGGGTTAGGTGAAGTCAGTGAGTTGGCTCGCCCACCATGATTTATCGACGATGCCCGAACATAGCCATAAATCGGGTCCCGATCCTCTAATGCCTGTTTGTGCGTTTTCAGAAATAGGCACACAGCCCCTTCACCACGGACAAAACCATTAGCATCTGCATCAAAAACCCGACAACATCCATCTTTAGATAACATTCCCGCTCGATAATAAGCAGCCATGTTAAATGTGTTGCTCAATAGATTAATACTGCCAACTACCGCCTGTTGACATTCTCCAGAACGCAATGAATTTACAGCTTGAGTCAATGCAGTTAACCCGCTTGAACACGCGGTATCAATTTGTAAACTCGGGCCAACGAAGTTGTAATAAAATGACAATCTGTTTGCCAGAAGGCAATTCAGTGTTCCCGTCGTGACATAAGCATTTGCCATCGTCATATCAGCCGCAGCGAGTTCACGATAGTCATTACTGCACGAACCAATAAAAACACCCGTTTTTGATCCTGAGTAGTCAAGCGGATTAGCCCCGCTATCTTCAATTGCCTGCCAGGTCAGCTCCAATAGCATTCTCTGTTGCGGGTCCATCATAGCCGCTACCCGCGGAAAAATACCAAAGAATGGCGCATCAAAGCCATCAATACTATCAAGTAACCCTGCTTTCAATGCTTTTTGGGGCACCGGAACAGCGTAAGGTTTCCCAGATGCAAGCCGTTCCTCGGGAATCTCTTTTATCACACTGCGACCAGATTTTAAGATCTCCCACATTTGTTCAGGAGAATCTTCTGCTCCAGGGAGCCGGAAAGCCATGCCTACAATAGCAATAGGCATCTGCTTCGTATCACCCGCATCACTTATTGATGGAGCAATGGCGTTCAGATGTTCCAACAAGACAGATTTAGCCATCTGTTGTTCATCTGGACTGAGTGAATGATATATGTGATACAGATTATCCATGCTGCTTCCCTCCTTCTATGAGGTTCTGCAACCTTAATGCAGCTTCACCATCAAGGTCACGCACTGCATTAGTAAAGTCATCTAAGGAATGCTTTTTCTTCTCCGTCATTTCAGTGCTGGAAATGTCAAGATACTCAATTAATCGATGCGGCGAACTATAGCGCCAGAACAGGGTTGGAGATAATTTTCGACGAAAATCCCGTGACATCAGTTCCGCAAGTTTTACCGCTTTAAGCGAATCAATACCCAAATCAGCCCAGGTACGTTGCATCATTGATTCAGTAAAATCTTCATCCCAATTTAGAAAATCAGCCAAAAGTGTGCGTAACTGACCAGAGACCGATTTGACGGATTTACCTGCCATTTGATGGGCTACCGATTGTGATCCAGTCAGAGCACGAACCTGAGTAATAACCTCTGTAATAAATGCAGACGCCTCTACCCCATTAAGCAAATAGTGATTAAATGCCAGAACCAAGCTCATTTCTTTGTTATGAGGCGCACCGATGAACAATGTTGACTGAGATGGCGGCACAATAACAGGTACAGCAAAGGTAGCACCATCGTTGCCGGTATATGAAATCATCATAGGAACATCAATATCAACGGGCAGTTTTTCAGCATCTGGATCAAGGACACTATTTAGATGCTGTCTAAACTCGAAAAAGCCCATTGTCTGCGTTCCCGGTACTTTTAACGAACTCAAATCACCTTTTTCGTTCAGAAAAGCAATACCCAGGTTGATATCCGCATAAGTGTGATAACGTTCTTGATCAAGCGGTCTTGAGCGCAACATCGGGAATTTTTTCAGTGCCTGAGCAACTGCATAAGTGATTACCTGAAATGGCGTTATCCACTCTTGTTGTCCAGAGGTTTCCGTCAAATGACGAACGGCACTATCAACAAGCTCCATCGGTAATGGTTTAGCTGCCCAACAAGGCTGTACAGTCGCACTATTTAACCGTATTGCACGATTAAGGCGCTGCTGATCTCTTGACAGAAAACCCACATTGCCATTTTCTACCTTGCCCTTTTCTGACGGTTTGGCTTCACGGTGCTGTTGAAGATAATCATCAATATGGACGGGTAATAATGTCCCATGTTTTTCCGCCAGTTGGCTAAGAATTTGTGGCTCAATGTGATGTTCTTGTGCGTATTGACGGGTTTTAGGCGGAATACGCGCTGGAGGAGCTGATACCTCAGCTTCAGGAGCCACCACCACTGTCTCCACGTTCTCCAGCTGAGGCGCTAACTCTTCACTGACAGGGGAAGGCTCCGCCAATTCGCCGGCGACTCTAATGACTGCAATAGCCGATCCAACGGGGATAATATCATTTTCCGCCGCTAACCATTTTTCCAGTATCCCCTCAACATCAGATTCAATGGTAAAAGCAGCCTTATCCGTCTCCATTTCATAAACAGGTTCATCACGCTTGACATAATCTCCCACCTGCTTAAGTAACTGGATGACGACAACTTCCGTGGTTCCTTCTCCCATCGGAGGAATAAACAACTGTGCCATAAATTCTCCTTAGCCCATTACCGCATAAACGGAAGCCAAAATGTCATCCGTGCTGGGTAAGACAGCTTTTTCTAAACAAGGATTAAAAGGAATATGAATATCTTCACGCGTCACCAAGCGCGGAGGTGCCAGCAAAGAGAAGAAATTGTCATTCTCATCCAAAATATCAGCAATAATGGATGCTCCAACACTGGCCGTCCGGGTATCCTCCTGCACAACGATAAGCCGCCCGGTTTTGCGCAAAGATGCGGCAATCCGTTGTTTATCCCAAGGTACCAGACTACGTAACTCAATCACTTCAATGTCAATATTGTTTTTTTCCGCCTGAAGAGCAGCCATCGTCGCAAGCTGAACAGTATTTCCCCAAGCAACCAGTGTAATATGCTTACCAGCCCTGACAATATTTGCCTGCCCAAGCGACACTGGAGTCACCAACCGGCGCTCATGACGCTCTCTCATCAGGTGTTTAGGGATCAAGATCAGACTCGGCATATCCAGACTTAATGCGGTACGGAATAACGCGACTGTATCAGCGGGTGTTGTTGGAACAAGCACATTAATACCGGGAATATGCGCTAAGATACCGTCCGAGCTTTGGCTGTGCCATATACCACCTCCAGGGAGATAAGCACCATAAGGAGCATATATCACTACCGGACAGCGCCATTTTCCCACGGTTCTCCAACTTAAAGTGCCAAGTTGTGACTGTAACTGATTGAGTCCTAGCCCAACAAAGTCGATAAATTGCAGTTCAACAATCGGACGCCAACCACAGGCGGACAATCCAACAGACGAGCCAATAATCGTGGCTTCAGAAAGGGGAGCATTAAAAACGCGATCAGGATAACGGGTGGATAAGCCGCGGGTGAAACCAAAAACCCCCCCTTTAGGATCTTCAATATCCTCACCAAATAACAGCACATTTGGATGCTGGCTCAACGCCTCGTCCAAGACCTGATTCACCGCTTTAAACTGTGTCTCTTCGGCTTCCATTTCAATATGTACAACAGGAGCGCTTTCACGATTACACAAATAGGTACTGACACTTGCAGGATCAGGCTCTGCCTCGTGATAAACACGCTCAAATATCTCCACGACATCAGCTTTAATGCGCTCTTTTTGTTCAGTCAGGACCTGTTCAGTAATCGCCCCTTTTTCCTTTAAATAGGCAACATAATTTTCAATAGGGTCCTGTAATGCTTCCAGCTCATCTTGGGTACGGTACAGTTTGTGAGAATCTGAGTTGGAGTGAGAATCTAACCGGTCCACTCGACAAACCAAGATGCAAGGTGTTCGCTCAAATCGCGCCTTATTGAATACCTCCTGTGCAACAGGAAATACGGTTTCCGGCCTGCGGGCATCAACACGGCGAATCAAACACTCGTCAAATATTCCCAATCGATACGGAGCCATCTTCTCCGTTGAGGTACTAATACCCAATTTATTATCAGAAACCACAAAGACGACGGGCAAACGCCTTTCAACCGCAAAGCTAACCGCTTCATAAAATTCTCCCTGCCGGGTTGCCGCATCACCGACACCACACACGACAAGTCCATTTTTATTATCCAACGCGCTTGCCCAGGCAGCGCCAGCCGCAGGAATACATTGGGTTCCCGTCAAACTGACTACCGAGAAAATATTATGCTCTTTGGAGCAAAAATGATTCGACATGGTCCGGCCAGCTGAGTGAGAAGTGGCCTTTCCCATCAGTTCCCTTGTCATTTCAACAATAGACATACCACGCGCTAATACTAATGCCCGATCACGATAGTAAGGAACCAGCACATCATTCTTTTCCATAAGCTGTGGCAACACTGCCAGTCCTTCATGTCCAGCAGCCGACACATGAAACCAAGCTCTGCCCTGTCGGGTAACTAACGCACTACGATTATCAAATTCCCGTGACAGCAGCATGTCATAAAGTAACTTTTGCTCATCTAAACAATTATCCATTGAAGGGCTGTGTTCCTTAAGAGGTACTTCATTGATCTGTACGTCTATCACTCTCTTTTTCCTCACAAATAGTTAACGTGGTAATTGTCGTTATTGCGCTTATTGCCTGATAAAAAAGCGAATACGGGATAGTCCCATTCATGATTACCTGAGAGACTATAGATCCCGATAAAGAAGTGAAAGCGGGGTAATACCTTCACACAGATTACAAAAGATAGAAGTATACGGTCACGATTTTTAATAACATTTACATATCTGGAATGGTAGGCAAAATTCTCTCCATGACCATGAATAGCTCTGACTGTCACGATATTCCCCGAATTTTGAGCATTGTCCTGATCACAATGTGATACCATTTAAAAAGCTCCAACCGATGAACAATAGCCATTTGCTAAGGACAAAACCAATAAACATCGGCATTTCCATGATTACGATACGATTAAAAAACAGGTTTTTGCCTATACTTTTGAATCCTGCAATGATAAGACGCTGGAATAATTTCTCACTCTGTTAAGCGATTTTAAAGTTATACTTCCGCAACAGATTCTTCATTAGGTATTTTTACATTTAACTGAGAAATAGACCTAAAATAGCATTACATCAATCAAGCTTAAATTCAATGATTTTATACTTATTACAAATCTTTATATTTTGTGATAAACCTCAATAATAACCCCACTTATTGCCAAATACATCCCATTAAATTCATGAATCCATATAGCACCAACACTGATACTTTACAAAAAATTAATTTATTATCTCTTATGTTTTATCATAAAAAAACTAATCGTAATGAGTGAATGATCACAAAAGCACTGATATATTTAACTACCTGATTCTACTAAATTTACAAGTCTAATATCGTTGATATTATAGTGCAGTTAATAGCATATCTACATATAAAAATATATTGCTTAACCATTTGAATATTTTATCAATTACTTATAGTAGTAAACTAAAAAAATAATAATAGAAAATATAATTTCAGCAAGGTTGATCTGAATGAATTTATCCCTATGTTGTGTGCAAATTATTTCTATAAATAATAACATCAAATACATCTGTCCTTTTAGCCCTCTCGATACTATTAATCCTCTTCATACTATGGAAAAACGATTAATTCATGCAATTATTTTAATTTTAATTACTACTTCTTATTTTAAATAACAACGGCTTTGACAGCTCCCTTGTTTAACATTGATAAACAACTCTACCACTTTCGCACCATGCCAATTATTCCTATCGATCTCGCAAACACACAGTGATGGGTACCTACCCCACTGTTACTTATTTTTCTGCCGAATTTGAGCATTTGATCACAATAGCCTGACCGTTTTATTCCGGGTCCAATCAGACCCGATTTTGATCTATGCTGAGTACCAGAGTAGCATGAAAGATTGAATCCACATTTCCTTCTGAGGATGGCAAAAACTGATGGATATTTACAAAATCAACAATTCATTTATACATATTATCGCTACTCTCTTGTTTTACTAGTCTGGCTGCCAGGCAGAAGTGAAACGGCGGCCATAAATTGTTTCACCTTTAGCAACAATTGCCAAAAGATAACCCCAACCGTTCTATTTTATCCCATCAGGGAGAATAAGATTAATGTCGCTCAATACCACCAATCATATTTCCGAAAAATTTTTAATTCTGAGTGGCAGGCTTAGCCCGCCACTTTTATTCAGAAACCTAAGCTATCCAGTAGATCATCAACCTGAGCCTGATTAGCAATAACACCCACGCCATTTTGATTCACTTGCGGGCCATTTAGCAAACTATCGGTCTCTTTCTTGGTTTTCACCATCTGATCAGCCGGCATGTTTTCCATCAATACCATCACCAGCTGTTTTTCTATTTCCTGAATAACATCCATCATCCGCTTGATAACCTGACCAGTAAGATCTTGAAAATCTTGTGCCATCATGATCTCCATCAGTTGAGCGTTAGTAAAAGCAGTATGATCAGGTACTGTATTGAGGTAATTTCGGGTATCCACAACCAATGAGCGCGCCACAGGCATTTCAACTGGATTTGCAAACCATTCATCCCAGCGTTTTGTCAGTGATATTGCCGATGATTCCAACTCATTCTGACGAGGTTGCGCCGCCTCAACACAATTCAGCGCTCTTTCGGCTGCCTGCGCAGTCATCTGAACAACATAGTCCAGGCGTTCTCTCGCATCAGGTATCGCCTCAGCCGCCTGAGCGATAGTTTGATCCAACCCTAGCTCACGTAAACTATCACGCAACATCCGCGTAAGTTGGCCGATACGGCTGATAATCTCACTGGCAGTAATGGTCTCATCCCTCGGCATGACTGGATTTACACTCATTATGTCTCCTTAGAGGCCCAATTTTTCGAAAATTTTATTAAGCTTCTCTTCCAGAGTGGCAGCTGTAAAAGGTTTAACAACATAACCACTAGCCCCGGCCTGCGCAGCTGCAATAATGTTTTCTTTCTTCGCTTCTGCTGTCACCATCAAAACGGGTATTTTGGATAATTGTGCATCTTCACGAATGATTTTTAACAACTCCAGACCATCCATATTAGGCATATTCCAGTCAGAGATAATGAAATCAAATTGGGATGAACGAATCTTAGTCAGAGCTTCTGCTCCATCCTGAGCTTCTTCTACATTGTTGAAACCCAGCTCTTTCAGCAGGTTACGAACAATGCGCCGCATGGTTGAAAAATCATCAACCACCAGAAATCTAAGATCCTTATTCGCCATAAAAACTCCTTGAAATTATTTACTAGTCAGCACAGAGCTGCTTAAAAAATTAAATTTATCCAACTGCCGTTAAATACGAACAGCCTGCCCCGAGCTTATTTTTGCCAGCATTCTCTTGCTCATTTTGAGTATATCCATAACCTCATCCACAGCCCCCATTTGTATTGCCGCTCTGGGCATACCAAATACAACACAACTTGCTTCATCCTGGGCTAACGTGTACGCTCCGGCTTGCTTCATTTCCAGCAATCCCGCTGCGCCATCACTGCCCATTCCTGTCAGTAGTACACCAACAGCATTCCTTCCAGCAAATTTAGCGACTGATCGGAACAATACATCCACAGACGGACGATGACGATTAACCGCCGGTGCATCAGTTATCAAAACCTGATAATCAGCACCATTGCGGCATAGTTCCATATGGCGATCACCCGGAGCAATGTACGCATGGCCTGGCAAAATTCGCTCGCCGTTTTCGGCTTCTTTTACTGTAATTTGGCTAAGTTTATTCAGCCGTTCAGCAAAAGAGCGGGTAAAACCAGGTGGCATATGTTGAGTAATTAGCAGTGCTGGGCTGGTTACAGGCAATGGTTGCAACAAACTCTTTATTGCTTCCGTTCCCCCAGTAGAAGCCCCGACTGCAATCAGTTTTTCACTGGATAACAGAGGCTTAAAACTCAAAGGAGCAAAATCTACCGGTGTGGTTATTTGCGTAGATAATTTAGCCTGGGCTGCTGTCCGCACTTTTTCTGCAATAAGTTCACTGTAAGCCAGCATCCCTTCACGAATACCCAATTGAGGTTTGGTTACAAAATCAACAGCGCCAAGTTCCAATGCTCTTAATGTGATTTCAGAACCTTTAGCTGTTAGAGAAGAAATCATAACCACAGGCATCGGTCGTAAGCGCATTAATTTTTCAAGAAAATCAATGCCATCCATGCGTGGCATTTCAACATCCAGCGTTAATACCTGTGGGTTATGTTTTTTAATGAGATCTCGAGCCACCAATGGATCTGGCGCACAAGCCACTACTTCCATATCCGGATGACTATTGATGATCTCTCGCATGATTTGCCGCATAAGCGCTGAATCATCGACACAAAGAACACTAATTTTATTCATGACCTCTCCTTGCCTGGGCTACACCGTAAACGGTCTGTCCTTGCAAGTAGAATTCCCGGCTGATTTGAGTGACATTCTCGGAATGCCCGGCAAAGAGCAATCCATCGGGTTTTAATAAAGTAACAAAATGACGTAGTATCCGTTCCTGCGTCTTTTTATCAAAATAAATCATTACGTTACGACAAAATATAGCATCAAACTTACCTTCGAGCGGCCAACTAGCATCCAACAAATTGAGGTGTTGGAATGTTACCATGTCAGCAATCTGAGGCCGGACACGGGCATAACCTTCATAAGCACCAGTACCTTTAAAAAAGTAGCGTTTCCTCTGTTGATCTGTCAGCTGACGCAATTCATCCAGACGATAAACACCTTTACGCGCTTTCTCCAGTACATTGGTATCAATATCACTGGCAATAATCTTTACCCGATGAAAACGATGCCCCAATACATCACTCAGTGTCATTGCAATTGAGTACGGCTCTTCCCCTGTAGATGCTGCCGCACTCCACACCCGGTACGATCCATTTTTCTTACTCGCATGCTTAGATAACAGAGGGAAATGATGAGCTTCTCTGAAAAAAGCCGTCAGGTTAGTCGTCAATGCATTGATAAACTCCTGCCATTCATCACTATCAATATCATTTTCAAGAATGAACAGGTATTGACCAAAATCACGGATACCAAGAGTACGTAAACGCCGAATTAAACGGTTGTAAACCATCTCCCGTTTATGTGCAGCAAGCACAATACCAGCACGTTGATATATAAACTGACAGATGCGCTCAAAATGCACATCTGACATGGTATAGCGCTGAATCATGTGGTTCAGCGGTGGAGACGGCAAGCTTGTAGCTGAAGCAATTAAATTTGATTTCATCTGGCCTCAGCGAGTCTGACTGACTGCCCCTTCGCTATCCGCAGACCTCAGCGTAGGTGAAAGTTCATTTTCAAGCTTATTTTCTGAATTATTTGGTAATTCAAATTGCGCTACGGTTTTCACCAGAATATCCGCTTGATCTTCAAGTGCCGCTGCCGCCGCAGCAGACTGTTCAACCAATGCGGCATTCTGCTGAGTAACCTGATCCATCTGCGTAACAGCTTGTGCCACTTGATGAATACCCCGACTTTGTTCATCGGAGGCCGCAGCAATTTCGGCCATGAGATCTGTAACCTGATTTACAGAAGTCACCAATTCATTCATGGTCTTCCCTGCGTGGCTAACCAATTCGGAACCTTGGCTTACCCGCTGAACTGATTCACTAATTAATGTCTTGATCTCTTTTGCTGCTTCAGCACTTCGCTGCGCAAGATCCCTAACTTCGCCAGCAACAACGGAGAAACCACGGCCTTGTTCACCCGCCCGCGCAGCTTCTACTGCCGCATTAAGTGCCAGGATGTTGGTTTGGAATGCAATGCCATCAATAACGCTGATAATTGCACTGATTTTCTGTGAACTGTTAGCAATTGCATCCATCGTTTCTACAACCCCCGTTGTCAGTTCACCACCTTTAGAGGCTGTTTTCGATGCAGATACTGCCAATTCACTAGCCTGACGCGCATTTTCAGCATTTTGTTTTACTGTTGCAGTCAATTGTTCCATACTGGCCGCTGTTTCTTCCAGAGATGCAGCTTGTTCTTCAGTGCGGGAAGAGAGATCCGTATTACCCTGAGTAATTTCCTGAATACCGCTATACATCAGGTTAGTATTCTCTTTAATCAAGGTAATAGAATTAACCAGTGAACGCTGCATATCACGCAACTTGAGAAACACTTCACCAATTTCATCATTAGTGAAAACAGCAACTTCTTTGTTTAACTTCCCTTCTGCAACAAGCTGGAAGTGACTACGCATATTAGCGAATGGTCTGAGAAGATTTCTTTTTAGCCACCAATGAGCAGCCCAGGCAACTACCAATACCATCAGGATCGCGCCTGCGAACATGGCAGTTGCAATCTGATAATAAAATCGACCATCTTGAACGGCAGTGGTAATCTCCTCGCCAATGTACTGCATATAATGGTTGAAATCAGATTCCAGTTGCTGCTGATATTTTTCAGTCGGCTGGTCTAAAAAAGCATCATAATTACCCTCTTCTAAGAAAACCGAGAGCTCTCTAAGTGCTTTTATATATTCCTTGTAACTGGTTTCCACTGATGCCAGTAAGACACTGCTGCCATCTTCCTCACTTAATTTAGGCAAAGAGATAAACGCTGCAAAATGCATCTCAGCCTTATCCAGCGTTTCTCTGACATTAGCGACCATACCGCTAATATGATCCTCAGATTGCTGTAGCGTTTTTCCTACGGCGATTCTATTAAGTGTATTACGCGATTGCAGCAAAGCTGCCCAGCTCAACCCTAACGAATCTCTTTTTTGTGTTCCCAGATCAATCCGTTCGATATAAGACTGATCTGTGTGAATTATTCTAAGAGATAAACCACTTGAGATTATCTGCATTAAACAAAACATCATCAGTAACAGATATAAACTGGTTGATATACGAAGCCTGCCTAGCCCTAACATGTAATCACCTCTGTTAACGGCTGCATATGCAGCCGTGGTTATCGCTTAGTGTTTTAAAATGTTTCCCAATTGGACTGTTCTTCCACGTTACTAACTTTCTTCAATACAGGTGAATTCGATTTAACAGGAAGAGTTTTAACCACAGGTAAATGTTCAGTTTTTGTTTCAGGCTGAGGTTTACCGTCAAGATTCGGTAATTGGAATAGAGAAACCAGCTTCTTCAATCCAGCGGCTTGATCTTCCAGTGCTGCTGCTGCTGCTGCTGACTGCTCAACTAAAGAAGCATTTTGCTGTGTTACACGATCCATTTCAGAAATAGCCAAACCAACCTGAGTTATCCCTCTGCTTTGTTCATCTGAAGCAGAGGCAATTTCACCCATAATGTCAGTTACGCGGGTTACTGAGCTGACAATATTGTTCATTGTTTCACCGGCGCTCTCAACCAGAACAGACCCCGTATCCGCACGGCTAACTGAATCTTCTATTAATGCCTTAATCTCTTTTGCTGCTTCAGCGCTACGTTGTGCGAGGTTACGAACTTCCCCCGCAACAACCGCAAAACCTCGTCCATGTTCACCCGCACGCGCTGCTTCTACCGCAGCATTAAGCGCCAGAATGTTAGTCTGGAACGCAATGGCATCAATAACGCTGGTAATATCAGAAATTTTCTGTGAACTACCCGCAATTTCATGCATTGTCTGCACAACATTCGCTACGACTTTCCCGCCCTGACGGGCAATCTCAGAAGCACTATCAGCTAGGTTACTTGCCTGACGAGCATTTTCAGCATTCTGTTTTACTGTGGCTGTCAGTTGTTCCATACTTGCCGCCGTTTCTTCCAAAGAAGCAACCTGCTCTTCAGTGCGTGAAGAAAGATCATTATTTCCGGCAGCAATTTCGCTGGTCCCATCATAAATATTTTCACTGCTCTGACGAACACTACTAACAGTATTGATGAACTCTTTCTGCATATGCTTCAGGCCAACAGATAACATACTCATCTCATTTCTGCCTGAAACCGTAATATTCTGTGTCAAATCACCAGTAGAAAGCGCCTTGATATTCTCCAGCAATTTATTTAATGGATTCAGCAAACTATGCTTGATGCTCACCCAACTGAAAATCATGGCCGATACCAGAATCAGCATGATAATACCCAACATAATCATTGCATTTCTGTAGGATATGCCCGCATCAAATACAACATCGGAATAGAGATGGTCGTTTTGAGTTAAATAGAAATTATATTCTTCCTCAAAAGCACTCTGATATTTGCCAGTTGGCTGATTGAAAAATTCGACAGCCCGATCATGTTCAATCAGGACAATGAGCTCATGAAGTGCCGAAATATAAACATCATAAGCTTTTTTTAGACGATTAAGGCTTTCTGATTCATGAATAGGCAATTTAGCAGTTTGTTCATACTGCTCAAAGCGCTGTTCTGCGATAGAAAGATTACTTCTGGCATCAGTCAGCAACTGTTCCAACGTGTAATAGTTATCAACACCTTCACCCTTCATCATGTACCGAATGCCAGCACGGTTCAGACTGTTACGAGCCTGTAATAAATTAACCCAAGTCTCATTCAAAAATGTCTGCTGCTCACGCATCTTATCCAGTGTTTCTAGATTTTCTTTGTTACCTTTCAACTCATGGAAGAAAAGCCCTCCGGATATAAATTGTAAAGCACCAAACAATATGATGACCGTCATCAATCCAGTCACTATTTTCATTCGGTTAAACATGTTTTCCCTTTTTAACAATAGATCGGCATGGCTCTGTTATCGGCATAACTAAACGGAACTTTACTGATTGAATAAAAGAAATTTGAATATTTTTTATGGCAGTCATTGGAGGAGGATAAAAAGAAAAATAGCTGCCATCTATCTATGGTGGCAGCTATATACCCGTTATCTTTCAAGTTGCCTCTTTGTTGGCTGCTCTCACTCACCCCAGTCACATAATTATCTATACCCTTCATCTTTCAAGCTGCTGCTTTGTTGGCTGCGTTCACTTACCCCAGTCACATAGTTATCTATGCTCCTGGGGATGCGTTCTCTTGCCGCCGCACTGCAACTTGAAATCTATTGGGTATATGCTCCCGGGGATTCGCTCCCTTGCCGTCGCAATGCATCTTGAAATCTATTGGGTATAAGTTTGACAACTAATTTTTAGCCACTGAATCTACCAGAGCCATCTCTTCACTGTTAAGCAACTTCTCAATATCCACCAGAATCAGCATGCGATCATCAAGTGAACCCAATCCAGTCAAATACTCAGTAGACAATGTCACGGCAAATTCTGGAGCCGGACATATTTGTTCAGCTTTGAGCGATAAGACATCTGAAACACCATCAACAACAATGCCAACTACGCGGTTTAACAGATTCAAAACAATCACAACGGTATTATCATTATAGGTAACCGTTTCCTGAGCAAATTTAATTCTCAGATCAATAATAGGAACGATAACACCGCGCAGATTGGTTATTCCTTTAATGAACGCAGGCGTATTCGCGATACGAGTGACCTGATCATAACCACGGATCTCCTGCACTTTGAGTATTTCAATACCGTACTCTTCATCACCCAAGGTAAAAACCAGATATCCTTCTCCAGCAGTTTCTCCTGACAATTTATTAAAAGCTTCTATGGCCGACATGATCTTACCTTTTACTGTGAGATTGACTATTTTTCTATGGAGACAAGCCCCACTCAGTGCTTATTTTTTTCTGATAATTCAGCTTTGCTGATTGCCAATTGGTCATGGTTGAGTTGCTGCAATGCAGCAACATCAATAATCAGTGCTACACTGCCATCTCCCATAATTGTGGCAGCGGAGATCCCCGGTATTTTGCGGTAGTTACTTTCGATATTTTTCACAACTACCTGATGCTGTCCAACTAACTGGTCAACCAGTAAGGCATAACGCCGGCCAGCACTTTGTACAATCACAACAATCCCTTTAGTCGGATCTATTTTTGCATCAGGAATATCAAAGACTCGGTATAACTTGATCAGTGGCAAATATTCGCCTCTAACATGCAGTAATTTTTCATCACCAGCCAATGGATAAATATCTTCTTCCTGTGGCTGGAGAGAACTCACTACTGCACTTAATGGCAAAATAAACACTTCTTCATTAACTTTCACTGACATACCGTCAAGGATTGCCAATGTCAGAGGTAACAAAATCCGTGTAACTGTCCCTTTACCGGCTTGGAAACTAATCTGGATTTGTCCTCCCATTTCCTGAATATTTCGCTTAACTACGTCCATGCCCACGCCGCGACCAGACACATCTGTCACCACTTCAGCAGTGGAGAAACCGGGAGCGAAAATCAACATAGCAACCTCTTCGTTACTCATGTTTTCACTGACTGACAACCCTTGTGACATTGCTTTAGCCAAAATCTTTTCACGATTCAAACCTGCACCATCATCAACAACTTCGATACAGATATTTCCGCCTTGATGCTCAGCTGAGAGGGTCAACTTACCCGTTTCAGGCTTGCCTGAAGCGAGTCGAATTTCAGGTTCTTCAATACCATGATCAAGGCTGTTACGGACCAAGTGAGTCAGCGGATCAATAATACGCTCGATTAAACTCTTATCCAGTTCAGTAGAACTACCAACCAAAGTCAAATCCACTTTTTTATTCAGTTTGCCAGCAAGATCCCTGACTAAACGCGGGTAACGGCTGAACACATATTCCATTGGCATCATACGAATAGACATAACAGATTCTTGCAAGTCTCTGGAGTTTCGCTGTAACTGAATCATACAATTTAGTAAATCGCCATATGAAGTCGGTTCAAGATCGTTGCAATGCTGTGCCAGCATAGATTGTGTAATAACTAATTCACCGACCAAATTTATAAGCTGATCAACTTTCTCAACCGCAACCCGGATGCTAGAAGATTCAGCTCGTTGACGTGGTGAGCCGGCCTGTGGCATGGGTGCCGGACGTCCGACAGGTGGTGTGGAGCTTTTTTCCGGCACAGTGGATTTGATTTTAGCTGTATCTTTGTTTCTAGCTTCATCTTTTGATTCAATTACCGGCAAGAAAGTTATCTGCTCCGGCTCAATCACAAAACAGAGCACTGCCGTAATGTCGTCCTCTGTGGCTGATGTTACCAACGACGCTTCAACGCTATCTGTAGTCTGTTCCGCATCATAAACCTCACCCAGATTACCCAGTTCATCGAGCATTAAAGAGACTTCGCGCTCTTTTAGACCAGAAAGATGAACCCGGACTCTACCTTGTTGGTTTTTGGTCGCATCAGATTCTGGTTTTAATTCTGGTTTGGGTCCAGGTAGCTGTGATGGCGCCACCGGTACAGCGGACTCAACCTCACCTTCATTGCCTTTTTGTACTTCTAATGCAAGCTGGCGCAATGTCTCACAGATGTAGGTAAAAGCACTTTCATCCGGTTCCTGAGAACTTTTATAGGCATCCAACTGTTGCTGCATAATATCTTTCGCTTCCAAAAATAAGTTGATAATGTCAGTTGTCAGACTCATTTCATCTCGTCTGGCACTGTCTAACAAATTTTCCAGAACATGCGTAGTTTGCTGTAGCTTGATAAAACCAAAAGTCGCAGCCCCGCCTTTTATTGAGTGCGCACTACGAAAAATAGCATTCAACTGTTCTTGATCTGGCGCATCTGGATCGAGCTGCAATAAATGCTGCTCCATATCCTCAAGCAATTCGTCTGCTTCATCAAAAAAGGTCTGATAAAACTCGGTAATATCCATTGTTACTTTGTCACCTTAGTCAGTATCACGGTTAGGCTCAGCATTCGGTGATACTGGTTGAGCTGATATTGTGATTTCTTTGGATTGTTGTGATGACTCACTCTCAGCTAAATCCTTTCCAATCGCCTCGTGAACTTCCTTACTATCATTAATAATCAACGAGTTGCTACCAGTGTTTTGCTGTTCAATCCGCTCTTCCTCTTGCTTATTGAGCACCAAAATACTTATGCGACGGTTAACTGGTGAGCTAGCATCTTCCTGTTTCAGACGAACAGTTGAAGCCATACCGACCACTCGCAGTATCTTTCCTTCATCCAATCCACCTATCAACAATTCTCTTCGGGAGGCATTCGCACGATCTACGGACAGTTCCCAGTTACTGTAGCCACGCTCACCATTAGCATACTTCAAGTCATCCGTATGACCGGACAGGCTGATTTTATTTGGAATCTCGTTCAGGATTGGCGCGATAGCCCGCAAAATATCTCTCATATAACTTTCAACTTTTGCACTACCAACCATAAACATTGGCCGATTTTCCCGGTCAATAATCTGGATACGTAATCCTTCATCCATCATGTCGATTAACAAGTGTGGACGTAATGCTTTAAGGCGGGGGTCAGTAATAATTAACTGATCGAGTTGCTCACGCAGTCTGTTTAACTTACGTGCTTCATCATTAGCTTCAACAACTTCAATCTGACGAAGAATATCTCCTTCCTGATAAAGCACATCCTGCCCTCCCCCAGGAATAGGATTAGAACTATCGCTGCTACGTTCCCCTTTATTTATTGCAACTTGCAATGGAGTACGGAAATATTCTGCAATGCGGGTCAATTCCTGCGGACTGGAAATTGCCAACAGCCACATAACCAAAAAAAATGCCATCATGGCAGTCATAAAGTCAGCATATGCAATTTTCCATGAACCACCATGATGCTTGGTGTCATTTCTTTTACGTCTTTTTACCCTAATGACAGAGACGTTTCGTGCCCTCATATTTGTTCTTCAGCTTCTTGCTGGACAGGTACTTTCACCCGGCGAACATGTTCCTCCAACTCAGTGAAAGAAGGACGATCTGTGAGGTATAAGGTCTTACGACCGAACTCAACAGCAATTTGAGGAGCATAACCATTCAGGCTTGATAACAACGTTACTTTAATGCACTGCATCATTTTGAGGTGCTCACCACTACGCTGGCGTAACAGTGTTGCAAGTGGAGAAATAAAGCCATATGCCAGCAAAATACCAAGGAATGTTCCAACCATTGCATGGGCAATCAGTGCACCAAGTTCTCCTGCCGGACGATCTGCCGAACCCAAAGCATTAACAACCCCCATAACAGCAGCAACAATACCAAAAGCAGGAAGTGAATCACCAACCATCATAAGACTGGTTGCTGGGATCTCACTTTCCTGCTCATAAGTTTCAATTTCTTCATCCATCAAAGCTTCAATTTCATGAGGATTCATATTGCCACTTACAATCAACCGCATGTAGTCAGTGATAAAATCCATCAAATGCTTATCCTTAAGCAAACGCGGATACTGGGTGAAAATATCACTCTGCTGAGGGTGTTCAATATCTCGTTCTAACGCCAAGACACCATGCTGGCGGGATTTTGCTAGCAACCGGAAAAGCAAAGCCATCAGATCCATATACATCGCTTTATTATATTTGGATCTACGCATTATCTTTGGCAAAACACGCAATGTTGCCTTAATCGCTTTTCCGTTGTTACCAACAATGAAAGCACCGATACCAGCACCAGTGATAATTAAAAATTCAGCGGGTTGATAAAGTGCGCCCAAATGACCACCTACAATCAGGTAACCACCGATTACCGCACCAAAAACTACGATATATCCTAAAAGTACTAACACGCGATATCCTTTAGCTAAGTTGGTGAGCGGATGGGAAGTTGAACAGTTTGAATCCAGAATGGCGACAATTTCAATCCAGGTTACAGGAAGAAAAGTATAAATCCGTAACCTGTAGGAATGATTTCCCATTTAAATTCACATTGCGCGCTGAGCAAGTCCATCCAGCAGTTGTGAATTAGTATCGGCAGATTGAGAGGAAAGTTTACGTTTTTTTACTGCACGTGATGGTGGTTGGCAAAGGCTACAAACAAAGCTATTTACAGGTTGATGAGCATGGGTAATAAAAGTTCCTCCGCAAGTACGGCATTGTGAAGGTTGCAACATACCACTGTCCACAAAACGTACCAAAGTCCAAGCACGAGTCAGTGCCAAAACAGGTGCGTCCCCTGCTATAGGAGGACATTGTTCAAGATAGAGCCGATAAGCTTTAACAACTGCCTCTACACCATCACAATAACCACTCTTGAGTAAAAAGCGATAAGCATTGTAGAACATTGATGAGTGAATATTCTGTTCCCAAGTCATAAACCAATCTGTTGAAAAAGGCAGCATCCCTTTGGGCGGGGGACTTCCTCTCAATTCTTTATAAAGCTTAATTAATCGCCCTCTGCTCAGTTGTGTTTCACTTTCAAGCATTTGTAACCGCGCGCCCAAAGTGATGAGTTCCATTGCAAGCTGTATATCCTTCGCTTCTTGAACTATACTTTTCCCGGCCATCTCTATGCTCTTTTCTTCACTGAAGTATCGTCTTTCGAAGATAACTGCTGAAATAAATGAGTAGATAACAAAATGCCTGTATGTATTTGTTGCAAATCATCTACCCGAGATTCCCTGGTAAGCTGCTGAATAGTTTCACTGTTTTCGAACCGGAAATTACAGACTAATTGATTAGTCTCGGCGAGCTTTACCAACTGAGGTAATGTCAATTCAGACAACGTATCAGCCATAGAATCGCTAATACCTAAACGGAACATCGCTGATGCTTTTTCATGGTTAATTAATCGCTGAGCTAAAAGCAGATACGATAAATTTATGTCATAAATATGTTTGAGCAATTCAACCGTACTCATTTCTCTATCCCGTCCGATTACATTAAAAAATCAGTTTAGTGTTCGAAAAACCACTCGTGACAAAATTCCTAAAATAGCTTAGGGATTAATAATCTCTCACATAACTAAAATATACAGGCTTAGTCAGAGTAGTAACCATCCTTTGTATTACTTTTGATTCGTCCAACTTCAAAAATATTACGGTAGTGAGTTGCAAAAGTATTATTGCGTTACCTGATATAACATTTTTTACTGTCGATTAAGAATATTCTTAATGCAAGACAACTTTACTCCTGAATCATCAACTTATACAACGGAAAGAGGCCGCCATTTTAAATACTATGTGACATGACTCACAAAAATAAAGTCTTTTAATATGTATTTAATCGATGAATTGCTCATTAACTATTCAAACAATTAAATAAAATCCGAAATCCCAATTTTAATAAGTTAAATTATCTAAATAAAAATATTAGATATATTTTTTGATTTTATACGATCTATTAAACTTATAAATTTAAAATAACGATAAAAAATCCTACCCTTAGTCAAACAATCGATAAAAAAGCCAGTTTTATCTCCAGGTAACAAGTGTAAACAATAATCTTATTCTGGGATCTGACATCTCCATTTACACGATAAAACTGATTAAATTTATGTAAAATTTCGTTACAAAAAAGATGCTGGTATGATCACTTTTAGTTTAGATTTGTACTTTTTTCAACCTCAAGGCTTAACTAAAAATGCGTACCACCATTCACAGATAACACTAACCATACAAAAATAGCATAAAATACAGTAAGATAATGAATAAAAAAACAACTACAGTAGCATTTCATTGCTGACATAGTAACCAATATCTAGCATAGAGATAATCCCAAAAATCAATCCATTTTGTTTCATTACAGTCCAATCACCAGAAAAAATCATTAAAAAAACTTATCAAAAATCATATTTTTTAATGTCATTATATGCAAAATACTTTTGTTAATTACTTTACCCTTTTCACCTTTAATTTTCATTTTTCATTATAACTCATTAGTTAAATTTACACATTATCTATATATATATTTTAAAAACATTAGGTATTTTAAATAAATTTCGATTATTTATTAGCCTATGGCCCATTTTAAAATGCTATTAAAACACATAATAATAGAAATAAAAATTTTCAAGCCACATAAATATATAACCTCATCAAATGAAAATCATAAATGGCATCACCATTCTTTATAAAATTCAATAAAAATATAATTCATACATTAATTTTCATATAAATAATATAAGTCATTTCAGAATTCATGTCCTTATGATACAAATTAAATAAAATACTAAAAGATATTTTTCCTACTTTTCATTATTTCATATAATATTTACGACTCTCATCCCAAAAATATTTTTTATACGTGTAAAAAACACAAATAAGGTTGCTATTAATGGATATCATAGATTTCATTTTTTAAAATCATAATTACGGATAACATAGTTAATTGAGATTTATTGCAAAAATAGCCAACAGTAATAGAATGATAAGAAACCCCAATACCATTCTTTACCAGAGAAATAATGTTAATAATCATTATTAATAAAAATACCATGATATTTTTATAAAAAAGATGAGAAAAAATATGATTTTGAGTAAAAATTTATTTTCCCATATAAATAGTAATGATAATTTTTCAAACAATTATAACTGCTCATCAAACATAGAAAATAATGCAGCAACTGATTACAGCCTCATCTCATCACAGAAAATATTCTCAGGGCAAAAACTCCATACTCATTAGTTCAACAAACAGGATGCAAGAAATATAGATATCGAGAATCATTATCAGTTATGTAACCAATAACACTGGAAATTCCATTGCAGTTTGGATAAAAGACACGCCTCTCATGCACAATATATAAACAGTAAATTCTTGAAAAAATCACCATTTAATACACTAGATTGGTAGAATCGCAACTCAAAAAACAACATTTTTTACTTAAATAATGCATAAAATCAACATATATATCTATATCACGAAAATCAAACAAAATCTTTTTATCAATACCACAAACATCTAATATTTTTAGAATCTCATTTATAAAATTTTATCAAGTGCATTTTATCTCAATGGTAAAGAAGGCTACGAAATATCATACATTAGATCTTGTACTAGTAAATGAATGTTCCCCATTGACAAAAATGGAATAAAGGTACCAGCAAAAAACATTACCAAGTCTGAACTTACCGTTATATTCAAGTAGTTGATGATATTTCTATTCGTCTATCTTCCCTTAACTATCCAGCTCATCTAATCCTCTCAAATTTTTATCAAATCAGGTAATATCTATCGCTTTTTCTGATATATCTGTACTTGTACTAACAAAAACTCCAACATCAGGGTATCTCAATACCTCAGTGTCATTAACGTCATCACCAGAAAAACTAACTATATGCCTGTTATTTTATAACATAGGGTTCTTACAATACGCAGTTTGTTAAATATCGATCTTATTCCATTTCACTTTTCAGGGTTTCAGCGCACATCGGCTCAGTTTGTTAGGTTGTTAAAATAGCTTTGGCATCTAATCCTAGATCATGACAAATTATGACAGTAATAGCAGAATTATCTTCGGTAAGAACTTTTGCTATTACGCCATTCTCTCTTAATGCAGAAATAGCAGAGGCTACTCTATTCTCTATCAGATCAAAAAAAATCCGTTCCCCTTGTAATATCGCCAATCTTTCTCATCAGAAAGCAACAAATGTTTCCACTTTATCATAGGATAAATATCGAGCTGATAAAAATTAATACTCTGAAATCTTGTCTGATAGTAACCATTAGCTAGTACCATTATTTTTTCACGGCGTTCTCCATCAAGCAGAATTATTATCTATTTTACTCTTATATAAGAACAAACTTAGATCATTTCCTCTACTATACCTTTGCAGCTTAATTGATATTTCCTCTAAAGATCCCGCACTGGAATAGATAACCAATACCGAACAAAATAAAATGTCAACTCATCAATTTTTCTGTACCCGTGCATAATAATACTGCATCGTTACCCACTTTTCTTGTAAAACCATCAATCAATAATACCAATACGAAATTATTTCCAGTATAAAGCGAATTGATAATCAACGACCGCCACGATAAAATTAGCCTGAAATCTACCACTAACAATCAATAGACTTAGCCATAAAAATAATAACCACTGGACAGCATCACTGTTCATATTTCACCCAAGAAGTAGCAAGAACATAATATTGCCTGACACAATATATTTGATAGGTATTTAGGGTTGGGGTTGGGGTTGGGGTTGGGCTTGGGCTTGGGATTTGCAATACTATGACTTAACCACTATTGGCTTGATCACAGGTTTCACCGCTTGCTCGAAAGGTATTCTTATCAAGACTTTAACAAATTACCTAACCACAATCGCTCTGATGATGACATCTATAAAATTTGCTTTCTTTGATTGTTACCAATATCACCAACATTTTAATAAAACCTACTGATGAGGTATTCATCTTATTATTAGAGAAAAAGCTCCAAATAGTTTCTTAATTACGCGTTGCCTAACAGAGAAAAGACTTAGTAGGCAACGCTCCATTTGTTTCATATAACAAAAGGCAATTCATCAACAATGACACTTTTTTTAGACTAAATTATTATTACCTTATATCAATAATTTTCAGACCTATAGTTCAGAAGCAATTTTCCAGTTTATTGAGCTAACACTCTTTTCCAGACTCATGCGACAAACAATCGCTTCTATCTCTTTTTGCTCAGTCGATGTTGCTAATATTTCAATACACACTTCGAGTTTTTCAGGTTGAATCATATCAATGAAACTCAGTGATTGTAATCTCACTGCCACTCCATTTAGAGCTTGCAACACTAAAGTTCTAACCAGAATTCCGTCATGACTATCGCATACCACGTGAATTCTATAACACCGTGCCAAATCAGTGACCTGTTGTTTAGGTTGTAAATTAATACGCTGAGCAGCTTCACGTAATAATATATTTGCGCAAAGAATAATAACCGTTGCTATTGCAGCCAGCCAATATTGCCCAAGACCACATAACACACCAATTCCGGCAGAACACCATAAAGTTGCAGCAGTATTTAACCCACGGATATTCATACCTTCTCGCATAATGACACCCGCGCCCAGGAAACCAATACCTGAAACAACCTGAGCAGCAATACGACCAGCACTATCTGGTGAAGTTGTTATCGAACTAAGAATAAAAACGGCAGCACCAGTCGCAACTAATGCATTCGTTCTTAAACCTGCCATACGCTGACGCCATTGACGTTCTGCGCCAATTAATGCACCAAAGCACATAGCTGATAATAAATGGAAGACAAAAGGAGTTATTAACACGACATTCTCCATATATACCCGTTATCTTTCAAGTTGCCTCTTTGTTGGCTGCACTCACTCACCCCGGTCACATAGTTATCTATGTGTTATCTATGCTCCCGGGGATTCGCTCCTTTGCCATCGCGATGCATCTTGAAATCCATTGGGTATAATTAAATGGATAAATAATCATGTGCATTTATTTTGCACACAGAAATTTGTGCCGAATGTTTAATTCAGCATTATTTTCTGTACATACCTGGAGGTAATAAGGTGTAAATGTATAACAGCATAATAAAAACTCAATATAATATTCTTCGCTACTCTACCGAGTACCAAATAACAATGCTTTTTAGGTAAGTACAGCTCAGATATTTTGAGTGGTACCGCCCGCCTTGTTTGGCAAGCAGCAAATCGGGAGGAAATGAACAGCTTGCCGTGTTATTTTTTATTTAATCGAAAACTTTGACTGTCCAATGATAATTTCTCCAATGAAATTTGGATGAAGTATAATCAGGGGTAGTTAATAAGTAAAGGGAATATTACTATAACAAAGAAAAACAACAAAGAAAAAGTCCGCCACTACTAAAATAGTGACGGACTTGAAAATCATTCAGGCAATCAGATAGCAGTTACGTTTGCAGCTGCTGGGCCTTTAGCACCATTTTCAATGGTGAATTCTACGTTCTGGCCTTCTGCCAAAGTTTTGAAACCGTTACCCTGAATGGCAGAGAAGTGAACGAATACGTCTTTGCTACCGTCAGCTGGGGTGATGAAACCGAAGCCTTTAGACTCGTTGAACCACTTCACTTGACCTTTCATTTTGTCAGACATTGTGACTTTCCTATATATCAAAAAAATTTTGCCACCATGGGCATGTATTGGCCAGTTATCAGCTATTACTTATGGAGGCACTAAGAAGGAAACGCGTCAACAAAGGCTATCTGAGGATAACACTTACACATAACTCATTAACTCAAGATGTCGTACATAAAGTAGGTCTGTTTATCAGGCCGGCAGCATTAACGCATGATAGAAAAGGAATAGCAACCTTTTTATGCATCCGTGTTTTAAAAAACACGTTTAAGCTCACTATTAGAACAATAATACAACAAGTAAAACAAATTAGTTATAAATTTTTTTGATTTATTCAACCATTATCTTAATGAAAGCGTTAGAATTAATCTTAGCCAATAACAGATCATAGATTAAAGTAAAACAACTGATCTACGTAAGATCATCTACCTCATGCTAACCTTAAGAACCGATAACTATGAAAACATACCACTTTTCCTTCATCTACTCAGGTTAATATATGAATATCATTAAACAGATACTGATTCGGGACCTTGAACGAATTAACATTGAAGAACAGCGTGATGGCAAACCTCGTTTTAACAGCCAGTTTCTCAGCAACCACCCTTACCTTTTCCTGGCTATGCTCATCTCTTATCTGTCTCTCGCTGTGCTTATCTGGTACGCCCCATACTTTGGTTTATTTTCACTGCTAGCCTTTACTGTACTCTTCATTGTTATGGCTACTATTCTGCTATTTGAAATCAAACCTGTATATCGGTTTGATGATATTGGTGTACTTGATCTACGGGTATGCTACAACGGTGAGTGGTTCGCCAGCGAAAAAATATCAGACCATGCTCTCGAAGAGATCTTTTCTCATCCTCATGTTCCGTTAACAATGAAAGATGAAATCAAACGTGTTATGAAACTGAAAGGTGAAATATATTTTTATGACGTTTACATAATGGCATTTTCTGAACAACCAGACAAAACACCATCACCACCGATGATGAATAAAAGTACTCAATTTCAATAAAATAGCATAGTTATAACACAACATGCTCATATGACGAGCAAACAATAAAATTGTAAGACTTTTTGCGTTGACAGTGTTTCAGTTCATCGCTAATATTCGCCTCGTTCTCAGGAATGATTCCTCCATAGTTCAGTCGGTAGAACGGCGGACTGTTAATCCGTATGTCACTGGTTCGAGTCCAGTTGGAGGAGCCAAATTCAAGTCTGGAGATGCTAAAAGGAATCTCTGGTACTATCAGACAGATAGTCTGCAAGAAAGCCCAATAAAATTTGGGCTTTTTTTTGTTTATAAAATAGCACATTTAGGGGTACTGGGGTGATTAATCCAAAACCACTTTATAAATTCTCTCTTTAGATTTGTGTAGTATATTTACTTCGTCAACAAGTTCTATTTCGTAATGAATTATTACCCGACCATTACCGATATAATTAAAGAAATCAATTCCACCTGGCTGGTCATCGGCATTTGCTTCAGGATTAATTATCCCCAACCGGACAACATTATCTTCATTGGCTACTAAAGATTCTATTTTTAATACTAGCTCGCCTACATCCTGATTATCATCAGAATAACCTCTTATATGAACTGTACCTTTTTTAAACTCCTTATTTTGAAGTTTAACATCGCTGACCATAATATTGATGTCATATTCAATAATACTCTCACCAATTGGTCGGCCTCTCGTTTCATCATATTCATCAATATAAGGCATTTCCAAATCACGGCGAACCTGAATTGTTCCAGGGTCTTCATCTAGTTCTACAATTATATATTGAACAGTAGAAAATTTAGCGCTACCACTTTCACTAATAGTGTAATAAACACTGTCGTGTTTACCGCTAGTAAGAAGATCGCTTTTCACAGACAAGCTGCGGATATCATTGCTATCCTGAGTGTTTGGAACAGAGACAATAGTATCATCAAAAATGAATTTTACTTCATGATTTTTCAGAATATTAGAATCAACAAAAAGTACTTTAACTCCTGAATTTATATCATTGCTATCAATTATATTATCATAATTTGCCGGATATATAGGTGCTGATAATCCCACTGACTTCAGTTTGAATCGATCCAGAACAGCTTCAGCAACCACATTACCACTAGCATCAGTTACTTCCGCAACAAACTTAATTGTGGCATTAGCTTTTTGATCTGTTTTAATTTTTACTAAAACTTCAGATGCCCTGCTAATAGAGTCGAATATTTTATTGTTATTTACAATTTCATATTCTCCTTCACTCAAACCATGTACTGAAATTTTACTTTTGTAATTATCTAATGATACAGAATAATCATCATCTTTTAGAACTATAAACAATCGTAATGGAACGTTGAACCAATCTTTATGTGAAACCCAGTTAGTTACATCAGTATTAATTAAGAACTTCATGACTTTTCCTCATTTTATATAAAAAATACAGAAAAATTAGCCACTCTTTTCTGGTAAAATATTATTTACTTTATTGCATATTATATACAAATATAAAATAATTATTAATTTAATAACATATTAATCCATTAACACCAGATAAAACCTCATTATCAACGGAGAACTATTTTTCCTAGACTGATACTATGCTTTCCAATTTATGGTTGAAATAATTAATTACTCTTTCAATTAAGAATTGTAGACGAAAAAATCCACTAATAAATATCAAAAGACAATACACGATCTATTAAAAAAATAAAATAGGAAGATTAGCAAGAAATACAAATCACCTATAAATAACATTAAAAAACAATTAAAAATATATTTCATTATATTTTTAATATCCCCAGTTAATTATATTTTAAATAAAAAAATAGATAATATTCCCCCTACCTAACTATCATAGATAAATATTAATTAGTATTGGTATTACCTGTCCTAAGAGACTTAATTGACTAAAAAATAGCAAACAAACGCCATTTTGAACACCAGTTAATCAATCAAACTCAATTTGCAGTTTTCCCCTTTGACAAGCCTAAAATACCCAGCTATTATTCGCCTCGTTCTCAGGAACGATTCCTCCATAGTTCAGTCGGTAGAACGGCGGACTGTTAATCCGTATGTCACTGGTTCGAGTCCAGTTGGAGGAGCCAAATTATGAAGAGCCCGCTTAGTGCGGGCTTTTTGCTTTTCTGATTTACACTACCGCTCTTACGACCCAACATTCAATGTAATAATGCTATTCAACCTACATTCCTAGCATACAATTCCTGCAACCAGCCATTGTTTAGCACAAAAACAGATCAACAAGTTCAGTTTGCCAGCAAACAAACCCTATTTGTTGTTTTCTGCTTTGACAAAGCAAAAATGTATCGCTAATATGCACCCCGTTGTGAAGGAGTTCCTCCATAGTTCAGTCGGTAGAACGGCGGACTGTTAATCCGTATGTCACTGGTTCGAGTCCAGTTGGAGGAGCCAACTTCATATCATTTTACCCTCATGTTTCATTTTTCCCTGTTTATAAGAAAATCTACCTCTGGTTACCCTACACTACCCTAATCTAATTGATTTGGATGGAATTTTCGTTGAAAGTTACATTCATCAATAGCTATTTAATCTTTTTCACTTTATTATCCATTCCCGGCTTGAACATGCTGAATTCAGCACTTGTCTTTTCTATTATATATACTGGAGCCGGTTTCATGACCACTGAATCATATACAATAAAAATCCGCCGCCCTGATGACTGGCACATTCATTTCCGTGATGGTGAAACGCTAAAAACTGTCGTTCCTTATACTAGTCACTTTTTTGGCCGAGCTATCGTCATGCCTAATCTGCTTTCTCCGATAACAGAGGTTGGTCGTGCCAAAGCCTATAGAAACAGAATATTGGCAGCTATCCCTAAAGGGCACAATTTTCAGCCTCTTATGACTTGTTACCTCACTGATTCTACCAACAGTTCCCAAATAGAGGTCGGTTATAAAGAAGGAATTTTCACTGCCTGTAAGCTCTACCCTGCCAACGCCACAACCAATTCAAGCCACGGTGTCTCTGATATTAAGAACATTTATCCACTACTAAACGTTATGGAAAAACTGGGGATGCCTCTGCTCGTCCACGGTGAAGTTACTGCTCCTCATATTGATATTTTTGACCGTGAAGCCCGTTTTATCGAACAAGTCATGGAGCCATTACGTAACCAGTTTCCCACACTGAAAGTCGTGTTTGAACACATAACAACCAAAGAAGCAGCGCAATATGTACTTGAGGGTGATGACAATCTAGCAGCAACGTTAACGCCACAGCACTTAATGTTCAACCGCAACCATATGCTGGTTGGTGGTATCCGTCCAAACCTGTATTGCCTGCCCATTCTGAAACGCAATGTTCACCAAAATGCTTTACGCACAGCCGTCGCCAGTGGATGTGATCGCTTCTTCCTAGGTACAGACTCTGCACCACATGCACAACATAAAAAAGAATCATCTTGTGGTTGTGCTGGCGTATTTAATGCCCCATCAGCATTACCTGCTTACGCAACAGTATTCGAAGAGATAAATGCATTACAGCATTTTGAAGCTTTCTGTTCCCTTAATGGCCCTAAATTCTACGGATTACCCGTTAACGAAGGATTTGTCGAACTGACTCGCAAATCTTCTACGATCATTGAACACATTGATTGTGGCAATGAAAGGCTTATTCCGTTCCTGGCTGGCGAAGATGCCCGTTGGGAAGTAAAAACAGCAGATTGATATATGTGGGGATGGTCATCATCCCCATTAATTCGTATATACCCGTTATCTTTCAAGTTGCTTCTTTGTTGGCTACACTCACTCCCCCCGGTCACAGAGTTACCTACGCTCCTGGGGATTCGCTCCCTTGCCGTTGCGATTCATCTTGAAATCCATTGGGTATAGTTATCAACCTACCAACAAGCCGGATAATAATTCCTAACAAAAAACCTTCTTACTTTTATTAAAAAGCATATACTAATAATAACTCATTCAGGAATGAGGTAGTTTGCTCTTAGTCAATGATATTAATAATTAATGCGGCGATCTGATTAGGAGGTTTTATGGGCAGTAAAGATGAAGTTATTCAAACGCATCCTGTTGTAGGTTGGGATGTCAGTACGGTTGATACGTATGATGCAGTGATGTTACGCCTTCACTACTTGTCCTCCCAAGATCAAACACCAGAACATGTCATGGTAGACCGAACCTTATGGTTGACAACTGACATTGCAAAGCAATTGATATACATCCTCCAAGCAGGAATAGAAAAGATCGAATCCTCTGAATACAGCGATCTGAACCATATTAAGCACTAATCTTAAATTCGGACACCCAAACAAATGGGTGTCCAGCTTGGAGGTACATTGATTCATCTCAACGATTTTATCTGGAATACCATACCATTATATAATAACTTCGGATTAATCTGACTTTATTATCGCAATTGCCGAGTTGACTCTTAACAGATAAGGCGTTTATTGTGAACTCCGCCCAACAGGAACAGGGATGTACAATAATGAAAATCTTAGTAGTTGAAGAATGCTATTATACCCGTTCAGGTATTAGTGAGTTTTTAAAGAAAAATGACAACATTGAGGATATTGAAACCGCTAGCTGTTCTTCAATTAATGAAGCTATAGATATTATAAATCATTTTTCTCCTGACATTGTTTTAGCTAACCTGACTCATTATTGTCACCATACCAGTTACTGCTCCAATTTACATAAATTTATTACCCTTTTAGATAATACTCGTATTTATATATACCTTAATAATCCATACCCTTACTGTGATAACTATATTATATTGAAAAGTAATGTTTTTCTTCTAACAAAGAGAAATCTTCCCTATTTACTTAACAAACTGGGTCAAACAACATTACAGGAAATTCAGAAATACCGTGAAAAAATTGATGAATGTTGTTCTATTTTCAGTCCACAAGAACATAAAATAATTAACTACTGGATGAAAGAAGTTCCAAATTATCAGATATCCCAAAAGTTAAGGATTAGTAATAGTACAGTATATTCTCATAAAAGGCATATTGCAGAGAAAATCAATGTACGTAATAGAATTGAACTCTGTTTTATCTACAACGTATTTAAATATCTCTATTAAAAAATCCATTACCTAAAAATAAACTGGCACATGAATTTCTGTGCCAGTTATTAATATTCTTACTTAGTTAAACTCATTCCATCCTGTAGACGATACCGAGATTTATTAAATATTTTAGCTCCATTTTCACGACCAGCCCGACGAGTACGTTGTTCTGTTTCTGGTAATCTAACTTCTTCCCTACATGTTTCACTGCAACAGCCTTCAAATTTATCTGCACATTCCGAACACTGAATAAATAACAAGTGGCAACCATCGTTTTTGCAATTAGTATGGCTATCGCAAGGCGCACCACATTGATGGCAATGAGCAATCACATCATCTGAGATACGTTCTCCCATCCGCTCATCAAATACAAAGTTCTTACCAATAAAACGTACCGGCAATCCCTGTTCCTTGGCTTTACGGGCATATTCAATAATACCGCCTTCTACGTGATACACTTTTTTAAAACCATTATGCAACATATAAGCACTGGCCTTTTCACAACGAATACCACCTGTACAATACATCACAATATTCTTATCTTTATTATCCTGCAACATTTCTACTGCCATTGGCAATTGATCGCGGAAAGTATCGGACGGAATTTCAATTGCCTTTTCAAAATGCCCTACTTCGTATTCATAGTGATTACGCATATCAACAAATAGCGTATCAGGATCATCCAGCATCTGGTTAACCTGCTCTACCTTAAGATATTCACCCGTTTTTGATGGATCAAAAGTTTCATCTTCAATTCCATCAGCGACGACACGATCACGTACTTTCATACGCAAAACCCAGAAAGATTTCCCATCATCATCAAGTGCAATATTCAATCTCAGATTATCTAAAGCAGGATCAATGGAATACAATAAAGCTTTCAACGCTTCCATATTATGGGTTGGCACACTTATCTGCGCATTGATCCCTTCTTTGGCAATATAAACCCGGCCAAATACTGCAAGCTCGGTAAATTGTTGATAAAGATTATTACGAAAAGCCCAAGGATCTAATATATTAAAATATTTATAAAAAGAGATGGTAGTACGAGGCTGAGTCTCCGCTAGCATACGTGCTTTCAGCTCTTTATTAGAAATGCGGTTATGTAACACTGGCATGGTGTACTTTCCTAAATGATAAGTCATAAGAGTGGATGTATAAGTGATGGCCTCCGCCATCAAAGGTATATGATAACGAAAATGATTTTCAACGAGTAGCAATTTATAGCATGGTAATTGAAATCAGGGAGGAATCCATCCTCCCTTCAATTGATTGCGAATTTATTGGCAACAAACTGCCAGCAGCCTAATCCTAATCCTAATCCTAATCCTCAAGGTTGAAACCAGTCATCAGCGCTTTCCCATGTTTCTTGTAGAATCTCTTCAATGAGTTCCCTATCATTGGAAGTACCACCGCGAATAGACAGCCCATCACTACTTGCTAATTTCACATTAGTCTTAATATCAGGCCAAAGATACTTAAGGCGTTTATCCAGTTCTACAGCTAGGGCAGGGACAGCACCTTTTGGCAACTTCTTAGATTTATTGATAGTTACTTCTACATGCATAATTTTTCCCTCAACAAACATCACTGTTTAAGCATACAGTAATATTGTCCATGAGAATTGTAAATAGCTTCTGAAAAACTATTTTAATGATTATTTATCAATAATTTATAAATATTATTTTCGCAGACATCAAAACTGAATGATCAATGAGTACACCATTATCTACCCAAAGAAGGTAGCCAGCAGTTTGACGGAATTGGTCAGAATATTATCCACCATCGATCTCATAAATATTTTAAGTCTGAAAACTTCGACATCTAACCAAAAGATGTCACAATAGATATATTGTTTTATCCATATTGTTGGAATTAAATAACCAGAGAATCCATGATACAAGCACCTTCTTTTCAACGTTCACTGCTTCATCCTCGTTATTGGCCTACCTGGTTTGGTATCGGCCTACTTTACTTATTGGTTCTGCTCCCCTATCCAGTTATTTACTGGCTAGGTACCCGTCTGGGCAGATTCTCCATGCGTTTTCTAAAAAGGCGTGCAAAAATCGCCGAAAGAAATCTTGAGTTATGTTTTCCTGACATTCCACAAGAAAAACGTAACGAGATGCTAGTCAAAAACTTCGAATCTGTCGGCATGGGAATATTTGAAACGGGTATGGCCTGGTTTTGGCCGGACTGGCGAATAGAACACTGGTTTAAAGTAACCGGACGGGAAAATATTCAGAAAATTCAGTCTACCGGGCAAGGAATTATCGTTATTGGTATCCACTTCCTCACGTTGGAACTGGGCGCCCGAATTCTCGGCACGCTAAATCCGGGCATTGGTGTCTATCGCCCAAATGACAATCCAGTTATGGACTGGCTGCAAACATGGGGAAGATTGCGCTCCAACAAATATATGTTGGACCGGAAAGATCTTAAGGGCATGATCCGCTGCCTTAAAAATGGTGAAATTGTCTGGTACGCACCAGATCATGATTACGGTCCACGAAAAAGCGTATTTGCACCATTATTTGCGGTAGAACATGCAGCTACTACCACAGGTACCTCAATACTTGTACGTCTTGCCGATCCGGCAATGATCCCATTCACTCCCCGCCGTTTGCCTGACGGAAAAGGCTATGAACTCATTATTCAGCCAGCAGTAGATGGATTTCCAAAAAGTGATGAAGTGAAAGCCGCTACTTTTATGAACAAAGTCGTAGAACAGGAAATCTTACAGGCTCCTGAACAATATATGTGGTTACATCGTCGCTTTAAAACTCGGCCTGAAGGTATGCCTTCTCTGTACGGTCAAGCTGATAGAACCCATTAAATACCCTCAACGGCTGTTTCTTCACTCAAGAAACAGCCGCGATAACTTTTGTGTACAATCCAATAATCCTTATTTTTTTCAATATTGATGTTATGTATTTTAATTTGGTTTATCTCTGAGTTTTATATAAGAAATCAAAACTAATATAAAACTGACAAATAAAAACAAAGCTGATAATTAAACATCTTTACTTTCTTACTTTTTATAATTACCTTCAATAATTGGCTACTAAAACTAATATTTATATATTATAAATATTATGTGATTTTCACTTTAACTTATTCTTATTGATAAAAATCCCCCAGATATAAATATAGGCAAGTCAATAGTCCGCCCCTTGTTTTAATCAACCAATGGTAAAAAATGAGATTTCTATCGGATTTTTCTCTGAAAAATGAAATATAAAGTACGAGACATCCTGTCTACCAATAAAATTGGCCGGAAAATATGTTAAATATATATTAATAAGACAGGACGTCATTTAATAAGAATGCGGCTTTTTTTTGCTCCAGACCTAAATCTGAAAGAGCTTTTTAAAAGCTTTATTTGTCTCATACACCACACTCCTGGAGTGTAGTATTATTAGGAAAACTTAGATGCAATCCTCTATTAACAATACAAAAAACCGAACCTTCTTCGGGCATCCTTATCCATTAAGTTCCTTGTTCTTTACCGAAATGTGGGAACGTTTCTCTTTCTACGGCATTCGCCCACTTTTGATCTTGTTTATGGCAGCAACCATTTATGATGGTGGGATGGGTATTCCCCGTGAACAGGCATCTGCTATCGTCGGTATTTTTGCCGGGAGTGTTTATCTAACTTCACTGCCCGGCGGTTGGCTGGCGGACAACTGGTTAGGTCAACGTCGGGCAGTCTGGTACGGTTCTATTATTATTGCATTAGGACACTTATCTATCGCCCTTTCCGCCTTCCTAAACCATCACCTGTTTTTTATTGGTCTACTGCTGATCGTATTAGGTACCGGGCTGTTTAAGACCTGTATCACAGTCATGGTCGGGACTCTGTACAAAAAAGATGACCCGCGTCGTGATGGCGGTTTTTCCTTATTCTATATGGGGATTAATATAGGTTCGTTTATCTCTCCACTGATTACAGGCTGGCTGATTCGTGACTATGGCTGGCACTGGGGTTTTGGTATCGGTGGACTGGGCATGTTGGTTGCTCTGTTGATATTCCGTTTCTACGCAATTCCCTCAATGCGCAGCTATGATAAAGAGAGTGGTTTGGACTCAAGCTGGGATTACCCCACGGTTAAACGCAAAAACGTTGGTAAATGGGTCTTTACTGCTGTTATCGCTATGATTGCTATTATTACTTTGCTAATCCTTGGTGTAATTCCATTCAATCCGGTAGCTGTAGCCAGTACGATGGTCTATATGATCTCATCCTGTGTAACGCTTTACTTTATCTATCTGTTCCTGTTTGCCGGTTTGAGCAGTAGTGATCGTTCCCGTTTACTGGTTTGTTTTATTCTACTGGTATCTGCTGCATTCTTCTGGTCTGCATTTGAACAGAAGCCGACTTCATTCAACCTGTTTGCCAATGATTATACAGACCGGATTGTGATGGGATTTGAGATCCCAACAGTATGGTTCCAGTCAATTAACTCACTATTTATTATTCTGCTAGCCCCAGTATTCAGTTGGTTCTGGCCTATGTTAGCCAAAAATAATGTCAACCTGAGTAGCATCAGTAAATTTATTATTGGTATTTTGTTTGGTGCCGGTGGTTTTGGTCTAATGATTCTGGCTGCACAGAATGTACTAGCAACAGGTGAAACCGTTTCTCCACTCTGGCTGGTCGCAAGTATTTTATTGATGACACTCGGAGAACTGTGCCTCAGCCCTATTGGGCTTGCAACTATGACTCTGCTGGCACCATCCCGTATGCGTGGTCAAGTGATGGGCCTGTGGTTCTGTGCAAGTGCACTGGGTAATCTGGCTGCGGGTCTAATTGGTGGACAGGTCCGCGCTGACCAACTGGACAACCTGCCCGATCTATTCTCCCGCGTATCTCTGGCTCTGGTCATCTGTGCAGTTGTGCTGATGGTATTAATCGTGCCAATACGTCGCCTGCTTAATAATGCTGACAAATCAGAGGCAAAAGCCCAGTAAATATTAAACTTACAATAAAGCCATCTGCTCATAAGATGGCTTTATATATTTCAATATCTGGAAATATCATTTTGTCTTGCGTAATCGAGCAGGCGTACAACCATAATGCTGATTAAATGCAAAGGTAAAAGCAGACTGGGAAGCATAGCCGGACAAAAATGCGATATCAGCCAAAGAATTATAACTGTTGACCAATAAATTATAAGCGAGTTTCATCCGGCATGTTTTCAAATAAGCCATTGGACTCATTCCCGTTGCGATAAAAAGTTTTCGATGCAAAGTGCTGACAGATACCGTGCAAATATCGGCCATATCCATCACGGTCATTTTCTCATGTAAACGCCCAGAAAGCCCCTGATTCAGTTTTACTATCAGCGCTGAAGATGAACTTATTTGCGGTAACTGAGCCAATAGCAAACGGGCAACATCGGCATGGCTGGCTGAAGGTTGTGGGTAATCATGCAACCATTTAATAAGAGCCAATGCAGACTCAGGTAACGGTTGCCAAAAAGAATCACCATGCTGTAATGGTCCAAACTGCGCCGAAGGTAATTCCAGTACTAATTGCTGATTTTCACCGCTGGCGAAAAAACTATGCTTAGTATCAGGGGGGATTACAACAACATTCCGGGAGTTAACAACTCCTTGCTCCCCTCCTATATTTAATTCCAATTGCCCGTTATAACCAAAAACAAACTGCCATAGTCCGTGATGGCTATGGCTGATAGTTTCAGTTGAATACTGACGCAAATGTAATGAAGGTAATTGAGGAGCCATGTTTATCGCCGATAATTAAAATACACTCTATTTATTCGGCAATAAAATAGCACAGGTTACAATAACTTATGACCATTTGGGACAGGAAGAGTAAATTCTGCGATCACCACTGCACCATTTTCATCCATACCGCCTGTTAACAATACCTCTGATTTGACACCTGCGATCCGCTTTGGCGGAAAATTACATACACAAAGAACTTGACGGCCAATCAATTGCTCAGGCGTGTAATGCACCGTTATCTGGGCGCTTGAACTTTTAACACCTAACTCACCAAGATCAATGTGTAATTTATAGGCAGGTTTGCTGGCTTTAGGATTCAATTCTACCGAAACAATTGTGCCAACTCGCATATCAACTTTCTCAAAGTCAGCCCATTCGATCTGTTCCATATACTCCTCTCCTCAATGTGAAATCACTATACCCATTATCTTTCAAGTTGCCTCTTTGTTGGCTGCACTCACCCCAGTCACATAGTTAGCTATGCTCCTGGGGATTCGCTCCCTTGCCGTCGCGATCCATCTTGAAATCCATTGGGTATATATTCACATAACAGCAGAGGAAATTCTTTCGAAAGGCTGCCAACAATTATCGACAAACTGCCGGTTTCTTCCGACAGATCACTCAATTTACTATGAGATCTCTTTGGGTAGTGCTCATTCTCTATCAAAAAAGTTACTTCTCGTCATGCCACCATTCTCTTTGATTTTAATCTCCCGTTCAATTTCCCGATTAATTCTCTTATTAGCTTCATCATTAAATCTCCAGCTCTCTTGCCAATTTGCAGTATATTTCTTTTCATATCCTTCTTGTTTTTCCTGCTCTAGCTTTTCTGCGGCTTCATTATCCGCAATGAGTTCATTGACATTCCAATGCTTGGATTGGAGATTTTCCCGTTTCTTCAAATAGTCTGCTGATGGCTTATTGTCAGCCGGAATATCACTTTTGTAGTCAAAATTTAAGGCAAATACCTGGAAAGAAATTGCAGATAAAATGACAAAAATGTAACGCGATCCTTTAATCATCATATGATCCCTCTTTAAAACCATAACTTCGAATAACTATTAAATAATTATTGTCAATAGGAATCAATAACATTTACACATAACAAATCAGTTATCAATATCAGGTTTAAACTCTATTTAAATTGTGCACTTTCCGTTAGTTTAATAAAAAACTAACCCGCTGAATCCGCGGGTTATTTGTTTATCAGGAATACAAGAGAGTTATCTCACGATTAAATAGCACTTCCTTGCCGATAAGCCAGAGCAACCGCCAAAGATTGCACCAAACACAGAGTAGCTGACTGAGAACGAAATGCGTCCACCTGCGCTTCTTTAACCACAAAACAGACATCACTGAAACTGGCAAGAGGACTAATCTGGCTATCAGTAATCACAATCTGTTTTGCCCCTGCTTTCGCCGCTCTCTCACTGATCATCAGTGTCTCTTCTGCATAAGGAGTGAAACTGATTGAAACGACAACATCCTCTTCCCCAATTAAGTTAATCTGTTCCCTGAACATTCCTCCCAAGCCATCCACCAGCAAGGGACGGCATTCCAGATGACTTAGAGCATAAGTAAGATAAGCCGCCACACTGAAAGAGCGACGCAGCCCAATGATGTAGATACTCTTAGCCTGAGCCAATAAATCTACTGCGTGCTTTAAATCTTCGGGGGCAGTTCTGGCAGCCAGCTGTTGCATAGCCTGTACATTAGAACGAGCAAACTCCTGCAAAATATGTTGAGGATCTTCTGGCGGCTCCTGTTCGCCATCCAGTTCTCTGAATAGTCTGGCTCTGTCTGCATAACTAGCCGTCTCTTCCACCATATGCATACGAAATAGCTGTTTCATTTCATTAAAGCCACTGAAATCAAACGCATTAGCAAAACGAATTAATGTTGATGGAGGAACATCAGCTTCTCTGGCTATCACAGCAACAGTATCAAAAGCCACACTATTGGTATTATCCAGCACATATCGAGCCACTTGTTGTAAGCGTTTACTTAATTCACCATAGCGGGAACGGACTTGCTCTTGAAATTCATTCAGATTCGATGCTACAGACATAAATCCCCCATAAAATTTATTGTCAGCAATTGTAATAGTTTTACATTATAAGTTGAATTGTATTGCATTTTCATAGTTAAAAATGAAATAAATAATCCATTAAATGTAACGAATTATTATTATTACCTTATTGATTAGTACCTAATTATTCATTCAATTACCTGTAATTCATAAGAACTTTACCCCGATCACATTAATCACCTTTTATTCTAAATTAAATTGAAAGCGAAACAAATATTTCATATATCTATGACTAACGTTTTCGATTCAGTACAAACATCAAAATTCACGAGAGAGACTCAGCATGGAACAAATAAAGAATTACGTTAACGGGCAACTCATTCCCAGTCATAGTTCCCGTTTTTCTCCTATTTTTAATCCAGCTACAGGTGAACAAATTCGCCAGGTAGCACTTAGTACCGCCTCTGAGGTTGAACAAGCGATTGAAATTGCCCATCGGGCTTACAGCGAATGGTTTAAAGTTTCACCTCTCAAACGGGCTCGTGTGATGTTCCAGTTCAAAACATTACTGGAAGCTAATATAGGCAAACTGGCACGCTTGATTACAGAAGAGCACGGAAAAATCTATTCAGATGCTATCGGTGAATTAACACGTGGTTTGGAGGTTGTTGAATTTGCCTGTGGCATTCCTCATTTGCAAAAAGGTGAGCATTCCGCTAATACCGGAACGGGTGTGGATAGCCATTCATTAATGCAGCCTTTAGGTGTTTGCGCCGGAATTACCCCTTTTAACTTTCCAGCCATGGTTCCTATGTGGATGTTTCCTATCGCACTGGCTACAGGAAACACTTTTGTACTAAAACCATCAGAAAAAAATCCTTCTCTTGCTATTGAATTAGCGCTACTGCTTCAACAAGCCGGTTTACCCAACGGCGTATTTAATGTTGTCAACGGCGATAAAGAAGCCGTCGATGTATTACTTACGGACCCAAGAGTACAAGCCGTCAGCTTTGTTGGTTCGACTCCTGTCGCTGAATATATCTATACAACCGCCTCTGCTCATGGGAAACGCTGCCAGGCGCTAGGTGGTGCAAAAAACCACTGTATTCTGATGCCAGATGCCGATCTTGATATGGCGAGTAACGCTATTACAGGTGCCGCTTTTGGAGCCGCTGGTGAACGTTGCATGGCATTGTCTGTTGTATTGGCGGTTGGGGATGAAACGGCTGATGCGCTAATTGAAAAATTACGTCAACAGATCAACAAAATGTCTGTCGGTCCCGGTATTGTGGCAAGCAAAGAACATGATATGGGACCCGTTATCTCCGCCCAGCATAGAACTAAAATCTGTGACTATATCGCTAATGGCGAACAACAAGGGGCTAACTTGTTAATTGATGGCCGTCAACTCAACATTCCCGGCTATGAAAACGGCTATTTTATTGGCCCGACGCTGTTTGATAACGTCACACCAGATATGAAAATCTATCAAGAAGAGATCTTCGGCCCAGTACTGGCAATTGTTCGTGTACCCGATTATGCCACCGCGTTAACATTAATTAACGGACATCAATATGGTAATGGTACCGCTATATTCACCCGCGATGGAGAAACCGCTCGCCAGTTCAGCGAAGACGTACAAGCGGGTATGGTAGGCATCAATATCCCCATTCCAGTACCCATGGCATTCCACAGTTTTGGTGGCTGGAAACGCTCGATTTTTGGTCCACTTAACGTTCACGGCAATGATGGTGTTCGCTTCTACACCCGCATGAAAACAGTCACCAGCCGCTGGCCGGCAAGTATCCGATTAGAACATCATTCCAGCAGTTTTGTGATGCCAACTATGGAATAAATTGGAGTTCTGTAAATGAGCAAGTTAACAATGACAACCGCTCAGGCATTGGTGAAATTCCTGAATCAGCAATATGTGGAAACAGATGATGGACAATATCCATTCATCAGAGGCGTTTTTACCATTTTCGGTCACGGTAATGTTGTCGGATTGGGGCAGGCACTGGAACAAGATCCCGGCCATTTAACCGTTTATCAGGGATGTAATGAGCAAGGCATGGCCCATATTGCAACAGGTTTTGCCAAGCAGAAAAAACGTAAACAGATTTTTGCTGTTACCTCATCGGTTGGCCCTGGTTCCGCCAACATGGTAACAGCCGCGGCAACCGCAACCGCCAATCGTATTCCTCTATTATTACTACCCGGCGATACATTCGCCTGTCGCCAGCCTGATCCGGTTTTACAACAGGTTGAACAGTTCTATGACTACACTATCAGCACTAATGACTGTTTCCGTCCGGTTTCCCGTTACTGGGACCGCATCTCCAGGCCAGAGCAGTTAATGAGCGCTATGATTAATGCGATACGGGTTCTGACAAATCCTGCCGATACAGGCGCTGTCACAATTTGTCTACCACAAGATGTTCAAGGTGAGATTTGGGATTTTCCTGACTACTTCTTTCAAAAACGGATTCATCGCATTGAACGCCGCCCTGCTTCCTCTGCCATGATCAACAATGCCGTAGCACTCATTAGCCGTAAGAAAAAACCACTGTTAATCTGCGGTGGTGGTGTGCGCTATTCAGAAGCACACAAGGCTTTCCGTCAGTTCGCCGAAAACTTCAATATCCCTTTTGCTGAAACACAAGCAGGAAAAAGTGCTGTAGTTGCCGATCATCCACTCAATTGCGGTGGTTTAGGCACAACAGGCTGTCTTGCGGCAAACCTGATAGCCAAAGAAGCCGATTTGATTATTGGCATCGGTACCCGGTTTACTGATTTCACTACTGCATCCAAATCCCTATTTCAAAACCCGGATGTAGAATTCCTCACCATCAACGTAACGGAATTCGACGCCTATAAACTAGATGCTGTCCCCGTCGTAGCAGATGCCCGTGAAGGATTAAACGCCATTGCAGAGAAACTTACTCAGCTGAGTTATCGCAGTGGTTATCAGAATGAAATTTCTCAGGTACGGGAAGCATGGCGAAAAGAATTAAACCGCTTGTTCGAAATTCAGTATCAGCAAGGCTTCATTCCAGAAATTTCCGGCCATCTTGATGATAAATTGGAAGAATACAGCCAGACATTACAAACCCAGTTGACACAAACCAGAGTACTAGGATTGCTGGACAGACATCTTGAACCGGAAGCTATTATTGTCGGCTCAGCAGGTTCCCTTCCCGGTGATTTACAGCGAGTATGGCAGCCCAAACAACCAGACACCTATCATCTTGAGTATGGCTATTCCTGCATGGGCTATGAGATAGCGGCAGCTGTTGGCGCCAAAATAGCAGGCCCAGACCAACCCGTTTATGCCATGGTAGGTGATGGTTCTTATATGATGCTTCATTCAGAGCTGCAAACCGCAGTACAGGAAAACATTAAGATCACGGTATTGCTATTTGATAATGCTGGATTCGGCTGTATCAATAACTTACAAATGAGTCAAGGAATGGGCAGTTTTGCAACAGAAAACCGTTATCGAAACCCCAAAAATGGGTGCATGGATGGAAAACTGATTAAAGTTGATTTTGCCAAAAATGCAGAAAGCTACGGCTGCAAAAGTTACCGAGTTCACGATGAACAGCAATTGCTTTATGCATTACAGGAAGCCAGAAAACAAACTGTACCAGTGTTAATAGATATCAAAGTTCTACCTAAGACCATGACACATGACTATGAATCATGGTGGCGAATAGGAACAGCGCAAGTAGCCAAAAATCCCACTATAGAATCCGCTTCAGAGAAGATAAAGGAGATGGTTTCAACCAAAATACGTCAATACTAAAAGTTGGTAGCCTGTCATTTGACAGGCTACAGACCGCAAACAAATCCTGCCAACACGTTAAATTGTGTCAGAATAAACCGCCTTCTTTCACCCAGATGCGTGGCAGGTTATTTTTCCTTATCTAATCACATGCCTAATGTCATTTTGAAATTTTTATTTCGAAAAAAATCACCTTTTCTTTTCCTTTACCCCCTATCGCCAAACATAGCAATTACTTAACAAAATACACGTTATAATTTGTTTTAAAAGGAAATTTTTATCAATCCATCTACTACCCCCCTCACTTTACGTGATCTATTTAACACAAATTTAATATTATCATTAATAAAATGCTATCCGTCACGCAAAAATATAATTTCCAATCATTGTAAAATTGAAATAAATATTCTAATTGATATATTTTTAAGTATACCCAAAGCAGATTACCCAGGTATCAAGGAGCATTTATGTTCAACATTGCATTATTTGGCGCCGGACGGATTGGACAAGTACATGCGGCAAATATCGCTAACCATAAAGAAACCTGCCTTTATTCCGTTATCGATCCGCATAAGAAAAGTGCAGAACTTTTAGCACAGAAATATCAGACAAAAATACAGACTATTGAACAGGCCATGTCTGACCCCAAAATAGAGGGTGTTCTTATTGCTTCAGCAACAGACACTCATGCAAACCTAATTGAAATCGCAGCAAAGCATCACAAAAAAATTTTCTGTGAAAAACCCATTCACCTGGATATTGAACGTGTTCATCATTGCCTTGAGACGATTAAACAATATCAGGTCCCGCTATTTGTTGGCTTTAACCGCCGTTACGATCCTCAATTTCGTCGAATAAAAACCCTATTTGATGCTGGCACGATAGGAAAAGCTGAATCTCTGCTGATTACTTCCCGTGATCCTTCTCCTCCATCTGTTGAATATGTCAAAGTCTCTGGTGGTATGTTCCGAGATATGACAATCCATGATTTCGATATGGCACGTTTTATTATCGGTGAAGAGCCATATTCGATCTATGCACAAGGCAGTAACTTAATTGACCCCGCAATTGGGCAGGCCGATGATATCGATACCGCCTTTATTGTTATGAAATTTCCATCAGGCGTAATAGCAGCCATTACCAATAGTCGACGTTCCGGTTATGGCTATGATCAGCGGATTGAACTGCATGGTGAAAAAGGCTTACTCCGTGCTGGTAACATCAAAGAAAACAGTGTTGAACTTTGGGAAAACACGGGTTGTTTAACGGCCAAGCCAGAGCATTTCTTCCTGCAACGTTATCGAGAAGCATATATTGCTGAATGGGATCATTTTGTCGATGTCATGGCTGACCGGGCTATACCAGAATGCAATGGCTCTGATGGCAAACAAGCACTTTATCTGGCAGATAAAGCGCTCGAATCCCTGCACTCCGGCCAAGAAGTCAGATTATAAAACAGGACCACACCTGAATAACTGACTCACATTTATTTTCACCATAAAAACGGGAAAAACCTTTTTTCCCGTCAGCATATTACTGCCTAAAAACAGTCAATCAGGCATGGAGGATAATATGTTAGCTTTTCTCTCATTTACCGGTTTCACCTTATTAGTAGCAGGTTTTGCTTATTACAAAACACATAATGCCCGCCTGACAGAATCTGCTGAAGGTTATTTTCTTGGTGGCCGTTCCCTGACAGGAGTTTATATTGGTAGCTCTATGCTGCTGATGAACCTATCGACAGAACATTTAGTCGGTTTAAATGGCTTGGCATTCCGAACCGGGTTTATCGTCATGGCTTGGGAAGTTATTGCAGCCATGACAATCGTCTTATTTGCTATTTATTTCCTACCGAAGTACCTCAAACTTGGCATTTCAACCATACCGGAATATCTTGAACGTCGGTTTGACAAAAATACCTTATTTATTACCTCAATTCTATTTCTGGCAATGTATGTTATTTCATTACTACCCATTGTGCTGTATACCGGCGCGATTGCGCTGGAAAGTCTGTTCCAGGTTTCTGAGGTATTTAGTGTCAATAAAGCCACAGCTTTGTGGATTATGGTTTGGGGTGTCGGTGGATTAGGCGCTATTTATGCCATATTTGGTGGTATCAAAGCCATTGCAGTGGCAGATACCATTAACGGAGTTGGTTTAATCGTTGGTGGATTAATGGTGACAATTTTTGCTCTGCTCTACGTCGGCAGTGGCAATGCCTGGCAAGGATTAGTTGAGGTTTATCAAGCTAATCCCGATAAATTTAACTCTATCGGCAGTGAAGATTCGCTGGTTCCTTTCTCCACATTATTTACTGGCTTGATTATTTCCAATATGTTTTTCTGGTGTACCAATCAATCTATTGTTCAAAAAGCCCTTGGTGCAAAAAACCTGGCAGAAGGACAAAAAGGTGTCATGCTGTGTGCTTTCTTTAAGTTAATCATTCCCTCTATTATTATTCTGCCAGGCATTATTGCCTTCCATATTTTCAAAGGGCAAATAGATAACCCCGATAACGCCTATCCCGAACTGGTACATCTGGTTCTGCCTGAAATATTAGTTGGTTTCTTTGCGGCTGTCGTTGTCGGTGCAGTATTCTCTACATTCAGTGGAGGACTTAATTCATCTATGACACTTTTTACCGTCAATATCTACAGACAACGAATTAATAAAAACGCAACTGAAGCTCAAACAGTGACTGTTGGTAAATATCTGGGGATTGGGTTAACTTTAACAACCATGATTGTTGCTCCATTAGTCGCTAATGCGCCAGATGGCCTGTTCTATCTCATTCAACAATTACAGGGGATTTTTAATGCACCGATTCTCAGTGTAGTATTAGTTGGTCTGATGACTAAACGTGTGCCCCCTATCGCCGCTAAACTCGGCCTACTATTCGGTATGTCCGCTTATATTATCTGCAACTTCATTTTAAAAATTGATCTGCATTTCTTTCATCTGGTCGGTATTCTGTTTGTTCTCAATATTATTTTCATGCTGGCTATTGGCTACTTCTTTCCAGCCAAACCATTTGAAGATGTTTATACCGAGCAGGTGGATATTACACCGTGGTCTATAGTGAAACCTGTTGCATGGTTAATTATATTGAGTTCAATTTCTATGTATGTATTTCTCGCACATCATGTCCCCCAAGTAATCATGATTATTTATTATTTGTTTGCCGCATTAGTGTTGTTTTATGTGTTCTATAAAATGGGTAAATCCTTGCTCAGGAAGTAAAGCAATAGAAAAATCTCTTCCCTACAACAATAGGGAAGAGATTAATTATGTGATTTATTCCCACCATTAAGGCCCACACTATATACCAGAACATGAATGGAACAAAAGTTTCAATATCCCATTTAATTTACCTTTACTACTAAATAATGAATATACCATGAGAACATTATCTCTATTTAACATCATGTTAACCCAAAAATCCTTACCAGATCACAATGCGAAATTAAAAATCCAAATTAAATTGAAAATGAAATAAATGTTTCGTATAACGGGAATATGACAACAACCAGGGTCAACTGACAACACACACAAACTTACAGTAAACAATAGACAGCTTGCCAGCTTTCATTCGGAGAAACACAGCTATGAAAGAGATTCATATCGGCTTAATCGGTACTGGTTACATCGGGCGAACGCATGCAATTGCATATGCACAAGCTGCCACTGTTTTCCCAATGAAAGGCAAGTTAGTTCGTGACATGGTAGCAGAAGTTTCTGCTGAACTGGCAGCAAAACAGTCTAAAGCATTAGGCTTCCGACGTTTTACCGATAATTGGCGTGAACTAGTCGCAGATCCTAATATTGATGTTGTTGACATCTGTTCACCAAATTTTCTTCACAAAGAGATGGCCCTCGAAGCAATCAAACACGGTAAGCACGTTTATTGCGAAAAACCACTGGCACTAAATTCAACTGACGCAAAACTTATGGTTGAAGCAGCCCAAAAAGCCGGAGTAAAGACCCTGGTAGGGTTTAACTATGTGAAAAACCCCACGTCACAACTGGCTAAAGAGATCATTTCAAATGGTGAAATTGGTGAAATCATTCACTTCTATGGCACTCATAACGAAGACTATATGGCTGATCCACTCAGCCCTATTCACTGGCACTGTTTCAAAGATAAAGCGGGATTAGGTGCATTGGGTGATCTTGCTGCACATATCATTAACATGGCGCAATATCTGGTTGGTGATATTCAAACTGTTTGCGCAGACATGGAAATTGTCATCAAAGAGCGCCCGGAAAAAATAGGCTCCAGCGTCATGGTTGCCGTAGAAAACGAAGATCAAGCGCATGCCATGGTACGTTTCGGCGGCGGAGCAATGGGTATTATTGAGACTTCACGTGTTGCCTGTGGCCGCAAAATGGGCTTGAGCTACATCATCACAGGCACAAAAGGCACTTTAAGTTTCACCCAAGAAAGAATGGCTGAATTAAAACTTTACCGCCACGATGAACCAGCAAACCGTCAAGGATTTAAAACTATTCTTATTGGCCCAGAACATCCTGACTACGCACCATTTTGTAACGGTACCGGTCACGGCATCGGTTTCAATGATCAAAAAACGGTGGAAATCAGAGATTTGCTTAATGGTATCGCCAGCAATAAAGAGATCTGGCCGGATTTCACCGAAGGCTGGAAAGTTTCACGCATTCTGGACGCCATTGCTCGTTCTTATAAAGAACAACGTTGGGTGAATGTCACTGAAATAAATTAATTATTTTTATCAACCCTCCACTATCGAAGCTCATCATAGCAACACTTGATATTGTACTTAATAAGGAATTGTTCAATGGAGCAGCCAAAAAAATTTGATGTCATCTGCATGGGGCGAATCGCCGTTGACCTTTATGGTCAGCAAATTGGAGCACGTCTGGAAGACATGGGAAGTTTTGCAAAATATCTTGGTGGCTCTTCCGGTAACGTTGCCTATGGTACTGCCCGTCAGGGGCTTAAATCTTCCATGCTAGCCAGAGTCGGTGATGAACATATGGGACGTTTTCTTAGGGAAGAGTTACAAAGTGTTGGCTGTGATACCAGCCATCTAATCACTGATAAAGCACGTCTTACCGCATTAGTACTACTGGGAATCAAAGATAAAACAACTTTTCCACTGATCTTCTATCGTGATAATTGCGCCGATATGGCAATTACCCGTGATGATTTCAGTGAAAAATACATTGCATCAGCCCGTTGTTTAGCAATCACCGGCACACATCTTTCTCACCCAAATACCCGTGATGCCGTATTGACCGCCCTTAATTACGCTCGCCGTAATGATGTCAAAACAGTTATTGATATTGATTATCGTCCTGTCCTTTGGGGGCTGACTGCTCTGGGAGATGGTGAAACCCGTTATATCGAATCGGAACCGGTGACAGCTCAGTTACAGGAAGTGTTATCTCTGTTTGACCTGATTGTTGGAACAGAAGAAGAATTTCACATTGCGGGTGGCTCAACAAATACCATCGAAGCACTACGCAATATCCGTAAACTGACTGCAGCTACATTAGTTTGTAAACGTGGACCTCTGGGATGCTCTGTGTTTACCGCTAAAATCCCTGATGATTTGGATGATGGCATTACCATACAAGGAGTTCGTGTCGATGTATTTAATGTCCTCGGTGCCGGAGATGCTTTTATGTCTGGCCTGTTGCGCGGCTATCTTAATAACGAAGGTTGGGAAAAAGCTTGTACCTACGCCAATGCCTGTGGTGCATTAGTCGTCTCCCGTCATGGGTGTGCCCCAGCAATGCCAGATAAAACAGAGCTTGATAACTATTTGTCACGAGCCAATCAGCTACTACGCCCTGATTTAGATGAAATACTTAATCACCTTCACCGTATTGGCGCCCGTAAAAAGCAATGGGATGAATTGTGCGTGATGGCATTTGATCACCGAATCCAATTTATCGAAATGGCTCGTCAAGCAAATGCCAGTATCAAGCGTATTTCATTATTAAAACAACTTTTACTGCATGCCAGTCAGGAAGTTGCCATAGAAGCTGGATTACAAGGGAAAGCAGGTCTGTTATGTGACAGCACTTTTGGTCAAGATGTTTTGAATGAAATCACAGGTCAGGGTTGGTGGATAGGCCGCCCAATTGAGCTACCAGGCTCCCGCCCGCTCTGTCTGGAACATGGCAACATCGGTTCCCAACTTATTGACTGGCCGCTAGAGCATATCGTCAAATGCCTGGTTATTTTTCACCCGGAAGACGCTCACACCCTTCGTCTGAAACAAGAGAAAAAAGTTCAAAAAATTTATGCTGCATGCTGTAAATCGGGTCATGAACTCTTACTGGAAATTATCTTACCGGCAAAAATGGAACATTCAGATGAATACTATATCCGTGCACTGAAACGCTTTTATAACCTCGGTGTTAAACCGGATTGGTGGAAACTTCCTCCCCTTAGTGCCGATAGCTGGGACAGTATTAACTATCTAATCCAACAACGGGACCCATATTGCCGTGGGGTAGTTATTCTTGGTCTTGATGCCCCACAAGAAGAATTGGAAACTGGCTTTAATGCCGCCGCCGGGAAATCTATCGTCAAAGGTTTTGCCGTTGGAAGAACCTTGTTCGGTCAACCATCCCTCCAGTGGCTAAAAAACGAGATTGATGATGACAGTTTGATCCAAAAAATAAAAATTAACTATCACAACCTGATTAGCCTGTGGCGTCAGCGTAGATAAAAATATAGCAAAATTATTTCATCTTACTGGAGATTCATAATGACTGTTCAACTTGGTATCAACCCTCTAACCTGGACCAATGATGACTTGCCTACTCTTGGCGCAGAAACCCCACTGGAAACCTGCTTAACTGAAGGCCGTCAGGCTGGGTTTACTGGTTTTGAACTGGGCAATAAATTCCCTCGCCAAGCCAGCATATTAGGTCCAATTCTTGCCGCACACGATCTAAAACTGGTATCTGGCTGGTACTCCAGCGAATTACTTACCCGTTCAGTCGCAGAAGAGATTAAAGCGGTACAATCTCACCTGACCCTGCTGCGTGAACTCGGAGCCAACATCATGGTATTGGCTGAAGTGACAAATTGTATTCACGGCGATCAGAACAAACCTGTTCATCTTCGTCCTCAATTTCCGGCTGATCGCTGGCAAGAATACGGTGAAAAATTGACTGAATTCGCTCGTTATACTCAAGAACAAGGCATTCGGATTGCCTATCACCACCACATGGGAACCGTCATTGAAACTGCGGAAGATATTGATCATCTGATGAAAAATACCGGTGATGAAGTTGGATTGTTACTGGATACGGGTCATCTGACATTTGCTGGCGCTGACCCTCTGGCTATCGCAGAACGCTGTGCAAAACGCATTAATCATGTTCACTGTAAAGACATCCGACCTGATGTACTTAACGATGTAAAAAACCGTAAAACCAGTTTCCTTGATGCTGTGCTGAGTGGTGTATTCACCGTACCGGGGGATGGTTGCATTGATTATGCCGCAATTTTTCAGGTACTGAAAAAGCATTATTATCACGGCTGGCTAGTGGTTGAAGCAGAACAAGATCCTGCGGTGGCTCCCCCATTAACCTACGCAACGATGGGTTACAACAATTTACATCAACTTGCCAGAAACGCAGGGTTACTTTAATTAGTCACTTATTTGATTCATGCAAAAGCAATGCTGAGGTAAGTAACATGTCCAGATTATTATCGAAATATCATGCACCGGATCAGAATAAACGAACTCAACATATCACGCCAGAATCGGCAAACTGGCAATATGTCCACTTTGATGTTTATGAATTAGCCTTAAATGAAAAAATCACATTACCTGCATCAGAAAATGAAACCTGTCTGGTTTTAGTGGCAGGCAAAGCCACAGTGACTACGCCACATCAGCAATTTGAGCATATTGGCGATCGCATGGAACCATTTGAACGCACAAAACCTTATGCCGTTTACATCACTGCGGGGGAATCTGTTGAAATTATTGCTGATACCGCTCTCGAACTGGCTGTATGCCAAGCACCGGGAAAAGGAAGCTATCCAACTCGCCTGATTACACCACAGGATATTGATGCAGAACAACGTGGAAATGGCTATAACCAGCGCTATGTTCACAACATCCTACCGGATAACAAACCGGCTGATAGCTTGTTGGTGGTTGAAGTCTTTACCGATGAAGGTTGTACCAGCTCCTATCCCAGCCATAAACACGATACGGATAATCAACCACAGGAAACCTATCTGGAAGAAACCTATTATCATCGTTTAAACCCACCTCAGGGATTCTGTATACAACGCATCTATACCGACGACCGTTCACTGGATGAATCAATGGCTGTTTACAACAAAGATGTGGTCATGGTTCCCAAAGGCTATCATCCGGTAGCAACCATTGCCGGTTACGACAACTACTATCTCAATGTCATGGCAGGACCAACCCGTAATTGGTTATTTACTTGGGAAAAGGATCATCAATGGGTTAATAGTGAAGAATATGCTCAGAAGCACAAGAAATGATGCATATTTAGACGGAAGCATTTAGCGCATTCAATCGAGTGCGCTGCTGCCTGTACGGCAGTGAACAGTTACACCATCCTTTGCGGAGGGAATTCTCTTTTCTAAGCTGCCTGTGCGGCAGTGAACGCGGAGAAGTTTTCAGGTATGCGATTGTTACTTTTCTAAGCTGCCTGTGCGGCAGTGAACGTGTCGCTGTAACACCAATTACTTTGGCGTAATTTCTAAGCTGCCTGTGCGGCAGTGAACAAAATCATCATTCACCCGCGCTGCAAAGAAACTTTCTAAGCTGCCTGTGCGGCAGTGAACGTCAGTGAGGGTTGATATGTATATTAATGGCATTTTCTAAGCTGCCTGTGCGGCAGTGAACTATTAGAGTATAAAGGTAAAGTATTTGCTTTTTTTCTAAGCTGCCTGTGCGGCAGTGAACTCATGTCGTCAGTTCGCCACGCTTGAGAGTCATTTCTAAGCTGCCTGTGCGGCAGTGAACTAGAGACCCAAGGTTTAGGTGGTACTACGCACTTTCTAAGCTGCCTGTGCGGCAGTGAACAAACAACAAACAGCATCCAGCTTCCCGAAAACTTTCTAAGCTGCCTGTGCGGCAGTGAACGTTCTGATTACAGCTGTTTTTGGTTTAGCGAGTTTCTAAGCTGCCTGTGCGGCAGTGAACCTATTGCAAAGACGCCAGCAACAAAGATTCTATTTCTAAGCTGCCTGTGCGGCAGTGAACAGGAAGACCGTTCAAATAGCGAAAACCTTAATTTTCTAAGCTGCCTGTGCGGCAGTGAACGCCTTTTATCCCAATCATCTTCCTCTGCTGTATTTCTAAGCTGCCTGTGCGGCAGTGAACTCTGCTTGTATGCGTTGTGGCAGCTTAAACAGTTTCTAAGCTGCCTGTGCGGCAGTGAACTAGTGAGTTAATTGCAGAGAGAATTTAATTGTTTTCTAAGCTGCCTGTGCGGCAGTGAACATTAATGATATCTTCTTCTATCGTAATAGATTATTTCTAAGCTGCCTGTGCGGCAGTGAACTTTTATACGTTAGATGCTAGCTCTTTTAGTGTTTTCTAAGCTGCCTGTGCGGCAGTGAACGGCTATCAATGCGTCAGAGATTTCCAGCGTATTTTCTAAGCTGCCTGTGCGGCAGTGAACTTTATGAAAAAGCTTTTCGTTACGAATTTTACATTTCTAAGCTGCCTGTGCGGCAGTGAACATGTAATGATAATTAATCAGATTGGGCGAATCTTTCTAAGCTGCCTGTGCGGCAGTGAACCCAGAACTCACAGGAGTCCAATGACTATACCATTTCTAAGCTGCCTGTGCGGCAGTGAACCCTGGCGGTTTTAATTGTCGGTGCCACGATTGTTTCTAAGCTGCCTGTGCGGCAGTGAACTGTTAGATACTAACTTTAATTTACTGATTATTAAAGAACATAATGACAAAAAGCAGAAAAACCCTTTTTATAAGCACCAAATAATATTATAGATAAATCAACAAGTTATAACAAACCACAAAAAAAGGGTCAAAATAGGGTCCCATATCTGGTTAACACAACGATACCCAATGTTTCGGTAAACCAACTAAATATTTTAAAACTGTGCAGCTTACTCTCTTTCCAATTACATATAGTTGTATAAAATAGCGGGTAATTTTTGAATAAAAATTAAAAACATTGATCCCTTTTCATGACCCTATAGATAATTCTATTTTAAGAGAGAATTAAATGACTTCACTACCCATCTATCATGTTGATGCATTCACAGATCACCTATTTTCCGGCAATCCAGCCGCTGTTGTTATATTGGATAATTGGCTTTCAAATGAGGCACTATTATCTATTGCCATGGAAGTCAATCTCTCCGAAACTGCTTTTCTTGTTGGTAATCATTTACGTTGGTTTACACCAAAAGTTGAAGTTGATTTATGTGGGCACGCAACATTAGCGACAGCTTTCGTCATGATTGAACATTTATCCATTACTGATAATCCCATCGTATTTCAGACTCGCTCAGGTGATATTGCCGTTTATCATGACAACGGTACTTATACACTTGATTTACCCAAAGCAACATACAAAAAAGAATCCACTCTACAAACAAATATAGAAAATGCCCTAGGCCAGAAAATATCTGAGCTTTTTGTCTCTCATAATCGTTATATTTGTTTACTCGAAACCGCAGAACAAGTTCTAAATACAAAACCTGATTTTAACAAAATAGCGACTCTGCCTCTACCGGGAGTTGCTATAACAGCACCAGGTGAACAACAAATTGACTTTGTTTCCCGATATTTTGCACCCGCTAAAGGCGTATCAGAAGATCCAGTAACCGGCTCATCACATTGTGTATTAGCCCCATTTTGGAGCGACCGTTTAAATAAACAGAGATTGTATGCACGCCAATTGTCAAAACGCAGTGGAAACATTGTGTGTGAATTGCATGGAGATCGAGTACATTTATTAGGAAAAGCTACATTATTTTCCTACGGGCATATCATCCTCAATACTTCAATTATTTCCTAAGATAATAACCTCAACACTCATTATTGATATTGAAGGTTATAAGAGAGAAAAAAGAGTTCTGCCATTAAAGCAAAACTCTTTTCTTCTGGCTGCCTATGCAGCAGTGAACATTAATAATTAATTCTTACCGACTGATTATTAAATAGCATAGTTACAAAAAGTGGAAAAAACCCTTCTTATTGGTAGCGGCTAATCCCTTAAATAAATTATGATTAACCGCTAAAAAAGGGTCAAAACCAAGGAATAGTAGCTGATGCACTTAATCCATAAGAGCTAAAAACTCCCAGTGTCGGTTTATCTTCTATTGGTCCTTGTTCGATAAACAATGAAAAGGTTTGTCTTGATGACAAACTCTTAAGACGCAAAAAAGGTAAATGAGTACGTTGCTCTTTGCTTATTGGAATACACTGCCGAGCTTGTTCCTCCGTTAACCACCCTTTTTTAATCGAACGACGGCGAATCCTATCAACATTGCTTTTTACCTGCACTCGGCTAACACGACGATATCGAGCATCCTTAGGTACCAGCTTGATATCAATCACCTCAGCATAATCCCGGAGTCCTTTTAACCAAGATAAAGACTGCAAATCATTCAATGCTTCGCTTGAACCGTGAATCCTTAGCGTATCCCCCAGTGTTTTTCTCGCACAAGGAAAACTGACCCCAATACGCCCGTTACCTACTTGCCCCAAAGCCCGATGCAGTTTAGCAAATAACGCTTCCATAAGGTCTTGCTGGCTAAATTCAGGATCAGGAAGAACACGGATTTCAAAGTAATAATCCATTTGATCCCCTTATTCACCTTTTTCACCGAAAACACCACCTCGGATTAAAATCGCCATAACATAGTGTTGTTGCTCTACTTCTTCTGGTGCTTTTCCTTTGACAACCCAGTTATCCAACAACGTATAAAAATCCATTTTTGCTTTAGGCTGACGATAAGCTTTACCGCGACTGGTTACAGAACCATAGGGTTCAACAGCAATTGGGCCAAGCCCTAGTTCAAATGCATCTGGATACCAAGTATCAATAGTGCGAAGCGCATTACCCACTTTCTGCGAATGTAATGCAGCAATTCCATTCACCTGATACAGCACTTTGCTTTTTTTACTGTTACTGTCGAGAACCAACTCTTGAGAAGGGAAAATTTCCTGCCCATGACCCAAACGAACAAAAGCCTCAACGTTGAAGAATGTCGATCCGTTACCGGATAACCCTTCCTCAATTTCAGCAGCCAGTTCAGCTAAATCACTTTCTACCTGACTAAATTCACGTAAACTGTAATCTTCGCTGTTAAACTCCCACCATTTGCTACCCTTACCCTTTACACGAACTTTAATTTCTTCGGCACCAACCCGGTTACGCCATAAAAACCGGCCATTAGCCAGGTTTTCTGCATAACGTGCTGCGAGAGTTTTGAAGCCATGTTCAGCGATATAGCGGTTGATTATGTTTGCTAGTGCAACCTGATAATCCTGATCATTACATACTGATGGTGTGGAAAGATTGCCTAAGACCCGTAATGTGAAACTGACTTTTAAGGTATCAAAATCAAAAGGCAATGCAGCAACATCAACACGTTGTAGGTTTGCTTTTTGAATCTCCGCATCCAATTTGGCCGGATCGCTAGTTAAAGCGTTTTTCAAGCGGTTAGAAATCGTCCCTCGGACAGCTTTTTCCTGAATAGCAATAGGTTGCCATTCACCGTCAATTTGTTTCCAGTTTCCAGCAAACATTAAAGCATCAGAATTAGACAGTTTACGTTCAAACGCCAGTACAGAAGCTGTTTTAATAGTTGATTTAGACATGTAGATATCCTTCTTTAAATTAATCAGTCGATTATTCTTACTTTCTTATTAGGTTTGGATTGACGGGCAACAGTCTGTTGATTACCACACCTGTAGACACCCTCTTGATAGTCATAACACCAGAGTAACTGGCGAATATCGTTAATACGGTGCGGGCTTTTCCATTCACCTACCCCGTAGATTGCTTCAACAAAACAAAATGGCGTATTAGGATCACGGGTTTTATCTACTTTCCCGGCGGGATATAGCGGCGATATTGCCTGATAACCTGTCATTAGAGGAACTAAATATCCAGAATCCGGTTTTGGAACATATTCCCAATATGCCGGATCTCCAATTTCAGGTTGCTTATCCTCTTGCGTAGGAATAGCCCGCATTTTAATAGTAGAGAAATCAAGCCAGGCATCAATCATTTCTACCTGAGGATTATCCCGTTTTAATTCTTTGTAGTGTTTAGCTAACAATTCAGAGCGATCTAACAAGGCAAACCCCGGCAATAAACGCCGCATTAACTTACGGGTTTCTTGTTCTTCTTGCGGAAAAGCAATAACATCCACTTTAGCAATTTCAGTGATAGTACCGCCTGCTAGTCGCTGAGTTGGACATATTTCTAGTAAATATTGTTCCAATTCTTTAGCCTCTGTATCACCAGCAATTTCACCAGAACATTCTATTAATAAAGAAACCGTCATATGCATTCGGCCTTCTTCATTAAAAGAAGCGGTCTTTTCTTCTCTGGTTAATGGATTGCGGGTTAAAGCAAAGACTTTATCCCTAATCGGATCAGATTGATACGCATGCAGTTGGTGGTTATGACAAATAACGCCACAATTTTCCAATTTTAAATTATGACTTTGTTGCAACTTACGTGAAAGTGCATGAGTAAAGCCAAGAAAATGGGTAATTGCCGGAAAACCATAGGTTAAGCCAGTAATCGCATTAGCATTCTCTACTCGAATGTGACGTAAAACAATTAAATAGCTCATAACGGTACCTCTGGCAATTCATCCTCAAATTCACGTAGGCGTTTTTTAAACACAGAGGCCCACTCATTACGTTCAGATAATTCCATTTCTAACCGCTCATGCTTTAAACTCTGGTTCAACCAGTAACTAAAATCTGCAGCTATTTCTTTTTTCCAGTCACCTCTTTCACGTTCAGATCGGAATTCTTTATCCAGTTGACAGCGATAAGGATCAAGCCAAAGCTGTTGAGCTCGTTTTAACTCACAATCATCACTGGCACTCCAGCCTTTAATTTCAAACAAATTTTGTATACCAGCAATATAGTTAAATAAAATATCAATAATTTGATCGACAAATCCCTGGCGATGCTCTCTGATTTTTTCATTATTTTCAATGTGTTGAACAACAAATAAATATTGCTGCATCTTTCCGATAATTTCACGAACTAATGAGACAAACTCACTACGCCGTTCAAAAATGGATCTATGCCCCATAGGAGGTTTGGTAATACTTAGCCAATTGGGTGAAGCACAAGATAAAAGCCAAACTCGTCCACCTCGTACGTTATTAAGGTAAGAAATATTTTGTGGCTTTGTACCACCAATATTCCATACAGCCGTATTAGGATAAATTACTCTAGTTTCAGGATGCCAACGTTCTTCTTTCTTTGCCTTATTAATTTCTTTAGATAATTCACCAAAGCGGGCTTCAATAATACGCTGATGCATAGCGTCTGCCAAAGATGAAGAAAATAGCGGACTTAATAAATGATATTCGTCACACTCACTATTTACCGGGAAATAAAGCTGTTTTGCTAGTTTATGTGAGGAAAGCATTTCATCTGACAGAGCTTGCCGAAATCCACTTACCCACTGTTCAAGTTGCTGTTCATTTTCCGCCAGTTCAGCCAATGCCGAATAATCTTCCCTATTCAAGCACTCCATCAATGAATCTTCTTGGTATTCTGTTTGCAGCAATTTTGCGACATCAAGATCTTGCGCATTCGCTACTATGTCGATTGCTGGTTTATGCAAGGCAGAAGTAGAAAGATACTTAGTATTTTCTCTTGCATTTGGCAATACTGAAAAAACACTGCTTCCTTTTACATCACTATGAGTATATTTCGGAGCATGTGTCGCTCGACTGATTTTTTTTGCCCGGTTTGCGGCATCGTCCAACCAATTTCTAACTCTATACCGCTCTTCCTGTTCCTTGCGCTGTTCAGCTAGCTCTTGCTTAACTAGCGTAATATCCTCCATAGTGGTTAGCTTCGCCAGTTTCTTTTCCGCCTTTTTATCAAAGGTCGCCAGCTTTGACTGTAGCTTTGACTGTTTACAACTTTCAATATAATCGACAATAAATCGACTCAATCCATTTTCATTCATAGGCTTTTACCTACCTTACCAAAATGATAATCTGGGTGCTCGCTAAATTTAGCGCGAAAGCATGATTTTGTACATCATCAACTAATAAATACTCAATCTCCCCAATCGACGTATTTAAATTTATTTCATCCATTCCCCTTACTAGGATTTTATCTCCTATATTCCACAAAAAAACATCCTATTTTCACTCAAAATTATTGCTGTAGTAATGAAAAAATAGGGTATCAATCAAGTCATAGAATTAAACTTGTTTCTTCTGTAAATTCAAGATGAACGAATACGCCTATAAAACATCTCACCATCAATGACACATCCATTAGATAGTTTATCTCTTTAAATGTTCAATTTATTTTAAAAAAGTCTCCCTCTTTTAAGTACTTTTGAAGGGTAACCCGCAATTTTATATGGAATTTAATCCTTTAAACATTTATGATTCTAGGCGTAGGCACTGCCATACAGGCAGCTTAGAAATATTTCTATGTCTATTACCCTAAGGCAAAAACCAACTGCCGCACAGGCAGCACAGGCAGTGCATTTCAGTGCACTGCCAATATACACCCATTACAAACTACCAGTATTCTTATAAGTCCCCCCCTTATAACTACAAGATATATATACTTTCTGAGTACGTATCATATTCAACTCATTATCAAAAACATTTGCACAACTTAACCAAATTACAAAAAACATTACACATACCAAAAGCCTTTCCCCCCTGATACATCTTCTCTTTCATGATGGACCAAAGCCAAATTGATCTCTTTTTGTACTATACAGAAATATAAGGTTATAAAATCAACCATATTTACAATTTTTTACAAAAAAAATACTATTTAATAAACATAGAAATAGGGTTAATTTAAATCAAAATACCGATGAGTAGAACTTGAAGAAGAAGCAATATCTGCTACATTGAGTGCATTCCACTGTCAGTCCGTTCTTAACATAAAAAAGATGATTCTCATTACCGCACGATTATTGGCTCTACTCCAATGTCGTCTAGGTGAATTATTACTTTACGAACCAAGGAACAAGGACTCCATTTTGCCCAGCAATATAGACATAATAATGTACCGCATTTTTCAATAGCATAAGTTGAAGAATTGATGCTTACCTTTGGAAGAGTCCAATTGAAGAATGAAATTAGTGTTTTCCATCTTTAATTTCTATTCAAAAAAATCAATTACATTAAATCACTTCTCACTCGGCTAGGAGGTTCAACGACACCATACGTTTGTGCAACACACCGAACACAACTAATTGCTGCTCATGCACTACGTAATAAATGACATGGCTGACATAGGGAAAGCTCAAAATATCCAGTCTAATATCAGTCCTAAACTTGCCCAAGGAAGGAGTATTAGCGAGCAGACGAATGATTCTCCGTAGTTCCAACAGATATTTTTGTGATTGAGCTGTCCCCCATTGTTTCATGGTAAATTGGTGGATTTCGATCAGATCTCTTTGGGCATCCGGTGTTAAACGATAAAGGATCGGCATTAGTCGTACTTACCTGCTCTAGTTCATCAAAAAACGATTTACCATCAACTAGGTTACCTGCTTCAATATCAGCTTTGGCTTGGATTGCTCTGGATTTCAAAAGCTGAATCTTAAGCGCTTCAATGTTTTCATATTCATCCATCGATAGAACAACAGCAACCGGTTTGCCGTTCTTGTTAATCTCGCTGCGCTCTTAGCAGCATATCACCAAAGTGAGTTTTAGCTTCATTGGCAGAAAGTGCATACATATTTGTAGTCTCGTAAATATCGTTCGATTCGCTTAGTGCAAACGAATCGAACGACAATCACTACGGTCTTTACCTAAAAACACCGCATATTGTTCAGCTAACTTCTCTAAACACCCCTAAAAATGGGTGGTAACACCATGCTTCTCCGTCATCTTTTTTCCTAAGACGAATCTCACCAAAATGCTGGCTTACATTTTTTAACTCCATTTCATAAGTATCAGACAAATTCTGGTAAATCGTCTCAGTATCAAGTTCAATCCAGATACTCACACCTGGTGCGAACTCTAATTCTGGCACATAGTCAAACGCCCCACTTTCTTTTATTCCTGCCTGGCCGCTGTCCAGCGCCATAAACTGCGCTTCTTCACCCTCTTCCTCAAGCCACAAATAATGTAATTCGTCAGGCTCTGATTGACGAAACGGTTTATGACGTTGGAGTTCCGCACACCATGAGGCTTGTTTACGCCACCAAAGTGCTGAGCAATAACCATGTTCATTATCAGAATCACCTTGAAGTTCATCCCACAAACGTTGATGTTCAAGATCAACTAAGTTCTGAAAAGGTGAACGTTCCCCTGCGTCATCTCGTTCCCTAATCCTAGGTAATGCATTAATTAGTTCATATTGATCAGGCTCCAATAATTCATGTAAATCATGACTGGCAAGGAGGTAATCTTTCGACTCAAATCCTGGCCGACAATAAACTGGATGTTCTAAATCAGTCGCTTTAAGTGCTTTATAGTTTTTCATCAGAATATGCAGATTAGGTATCTTTGACTCTTTTTGCCGATGGCGTTGAATACGTCCGGCAAGTTGTATCAGCGAGCGCATTGAACTCGGTTCAGCAATGCTCCAATCATAATCGTGATCCCTACCAACCTCTGCAACGGACGTTGCCACCACTACGAAAATATGATGCTTTTCCGGCATCTCCTCCAACGCCTTACGGATTTCTGCCACCTGCCACAACGCCTTTTCATCGTAACGCGTTAATGTAGAATCCAGCCGATGTTCAAGATGAGAACGTATCGCCAAAGGATGCTGGCTGTGATAGACACAATGATGGATGCGCACATTTTCAGGGGATGGCATTTGTAATAACCGCTGTGCTACAGCAACCAATGGAGCAATATTTGCCATACGGATTAAGCCAATAGAAACAGTTTTGCCCGACGGATGAATTTGATGATGCCCCCTACGTAGTTTCAACATAGAACGATGCATTACCTTTGCTATAGCCTGGATTACAACCTCAGCTTTATGCTTTTCAGCCGTTACAGGCACCAACTCTGCTTTACGTAATGGCACCTTTTTTTCCAAGCAACCCACGCGCTTGACGACAAAGGTATCATGCTGATCTTTAAACTGTTGCGCATTAGTAACATCCAATTGCGCCACATTATATTCATCAAACCAAGCACAACAGATATTCATCAGGGCATTTGGTTGACCACATGCTAATTGATAATCTTGACGTCCAGCACGATAAGCATTGAACAATGCCTGAATCAACGCAGGCGGTAATGTGGCAGATGAAAGCAATACCCGCGAACCTAATAACCCTGCCCAATTAACTAACCTACATAAAGCCGACAAATCGTTAATATCAAAATCATCTGGCTCATCCAACACCAAATCAGAAGTGAGTAACCTCAGCATGGGTGCAATTTGCTTTCCACCACGAATTCCTTCAGTAGCGGGAATTAAATGGTCGATGGTCGCCACCAGTACAGGTGCGCTAAGCAGCTTATTAAGTTTATTATCTTTACGTAGCCAATGACTCAGACGCCCATCATCTAAACTACCGTCATAACTGACATATTGATGCTCCGCAAATAACTCTTCCGCAGATATACTACCCACATCAGGCTCAAGCGCCTTTTGACGAAATTGATGTAACTCCTTCACTGCCTGCGAACCAATCAGTACCGCTAAATCATCTTCTTCTAAATGCAGTCTTTTACGTAATGCATCACCGGTTTGTAACGTTAACGTTCTTAACCCTAAAGCGATAGAAAAACGGCATCCTTGTTTTTCATCAGCTAATCCATACATGATGCGCGCATTAGCGAAAGTTTTACCACAACCAGTAGAAGCCATATTAATGCCAAAAAAGCCCTGTTCTGCTGAACGCTCACGTAAAGCACACGCAACATCGAACGCCTGATCCTGCCAACGATATTTTTCATCTTTGCTGCGTTGTTTAAATCCTTTATGCCGGGTAATCGCAGGTAGCGTTTTACGAATATGTGGCAAACTTCTCCCTAGTAATAAAGCATTTTGCCCAACACCAATGTTATGTTCATCTAATCGCTGCTTGCACTTACCGGTGGTTCTATCAGTATTGGCAAATACCCCATAGTTAACATCCTGCCAACCCAAAGTTGCAGGTAACGATGAATAATGATGATCGGCCAGCATTAAAACCAGTCGAGACATATGACTGGTGAAACGCTGATTCAGATTGCCATATTGCAATAATGACGTTGATTGCAGCGCTCTTTGCGCAAATTTTTGTGCTTTCTGACGCCAAGTCTGACTACGGATAGGTGTACCATTTGGGAATGTCCAGACATCACACTTATCCTGATCACTCCAGTCCTCATTATCCATATTGACTGAGTTCCATGACGGTTCTAAATGGTTAATCAGCCAACTATCAATATCTTTTAATTGTGGTCTGAGTACATATCGATCGTCATAACTAGGATAAACAGGAAGACGATGATGAGAGAGAATTAGCCAAGCGACAGTGGTTGCCAATGGCGGTAAATTAGTAAAAGGGTTTGTATATTTTTTATCGATATCATCCTTAACCAAACGGGAAAGAATCTTATCCTCATCACTAGGCTCAATCTGACTCAACGAAGTCATCCACTCCCTATCATCTTGTTCCGCAACAAATGCCTGAAACAGCCGCAAAGACACCCATTCATGTCGGTATGGTTGAAACCGCCCATTACCCTGTAAACCTTGCTGGAATAACGTATTAGCTTTACCAAAATCATGAAATAACCCGGCAATCGCTGCCAATAAGCTGATAGCTTCTACACAATGCCAATGATTTTCATCCTGACTTTTCAGCACATCACGTTGTGTCATATTAGTGGGTACAACCCCCTGTGAGTTAAAGCGTCGCAAATTCCCGACTATCCATAACAGCTCAGTTTGACCACCACTTTTTATCCAATGGCAAGCAACCGCAGTATTACGACGTGCCGTTTTACGCAATAGCTTACGTAAAGTATTTAAACCTTCCAGTGTGATAGCCGTTTGCCAGGTGCGATCACCTTTACGTTCAGCAAATTGATCCAAAATTCGGCGGGTTTCTGTTAGCGCACGTTTGTTGCATTGAGAGACTAAAAGAATATTCATCGTGCCACCTGACTCAATTGTTGTGCAGTTGTTTGTAGTGCCTCAATCATGGTGTCCAAAGCATCAGCTTTTTGAAATCCACTGATGCAGCGTTGACGAAATTCCTGTTCATCTTCTCCAGCCATTGCCGCAATAAATGCTTGTGGCAATACCAACGCATCTTTAATCAGATCAGCAACATCAAAAACCAAACCACCACGACGGGTTTTACCATGTAACACCGCCAGACCATGTGGTAAACCAATGACCCAAGTTGCAACCGCTGCCAATCCGTAAGCCAGATAATTCCCATGATCGAGAAAACGGTTTGCCAAATCGACACCGCCGCCGCGTTTTGCTCGGACAAAATCTCCATAACTCACTGCATTTGCCGCCAGTTTGTATAACGCTTTAGTCATCACAGCTTCTTGTGCCATTAAGTCTTTATTATCACGACAATTTGCAAGATTCTGCTCATAACGTGTAAGTAATGACAATAAACTCTCACGATTAAACATAAAAGAGTTGTCTCGCAACATTCGACTACTTAGCCAATGTTCACGGATTTGTGCAATGCGAATTTTTTGAAAAGCAATCGCTGCCGCTAATCGTTTTTCGTCATCGAACCAAAAACTCACCCAATCTTGCAAATATTCAGTAGGACGATATTCACTTTGTGGTGTCAGCCAAGATACATCAACTTCAACCTCATTAGCCGCAAACAGTGGTGAACCTCCACCACCACAAAAACCGACCAAAACCCCTGCCTTAGCAAATTCACGCATTGCCGCCTGAGTAATAGAAGTCCCCGTTCCCAACATAATTACCGTGGTATTTGCAATTGGAATATTCCAATATAGTGATTGTTTTCCCTCATCAGTGACATATTCAACACGGCCACCATTAACTAATATTCTGCAATATTGCAGGTAATAAATATTAGAGCGTTTGGAATGCAAAATCGTTTTGAGGTCACTTGGAGAAAAGCTGTTATCCATAATTAAGAATTACCTGAATAGTTAATTTAACTTATGGAAAACATTATGCATAAATTTTATACAAGGTAAAATATCGCACATGCAAATCATAATAATTTACAATTCTTTACCAACCTACAATATAAGGCTTTTACCGAACGAGAGTGATTATACTCTCAGCTGCCTGTACGGCAGTGCACCTTAGAAGACGGAAATATTCAAAATGGTATTTTTTCTAAGCTGCCTGTACGGCAGTGCACTTCGGAGCTTCTTATCTAAACAATTGGAGTCATTTCTAAGCTGCCTGTACGGCAGTGCATCCATTGCCATACACGATCTGAAATAGCCCACCGTTTCTAAGCTGCCTGTACGGCAGTGCACCTCCCTATTAAAGAATTATGGATAAAACTGTTCTTTCTAAGCTGCCTGTACGGCAGTGCACCTGTTACATATTAACTTTAACCTGCTAATTTTCAAAGAGCATAACTGTTAAAAAGTGAAAAACCCTTTTTATAAGAGATAATTAATTTTACTATAAAATCAATTAGTTATAATTCACCTCAAAAAAAGGGTAAAAATAGGGTTTAGTAAAAATACCATCACTCACTTAAATCGCCCGTTCTAATGTCTATGCAGTAAGTGAAAGAATTGATCGCAAAACGTTCAGCCATGATAGAACCATCAAATAAGATAAATTTTATTCTCACTCTATTTAGAATATGCTGACCTAATATTTTTAAGTATATTTACCAACGTATGATATTAGCCACTTTTAACTGAATACATCATATTTCATTCTCTTCTTGTATAATTACCATATAAAAATAGAATTAAATAACTCTGGATGAAAGTAATGGATGTAATATTATTGCCCTACAAATAAAACTCGAATTCCTTTAAATAATTTATTACGATTTTTACTATTCCACATTTTTTACATTCAATTATACAATCTTTTTATGACCAAATTTACACCCTGATTACAAATATCATTTAATATCTCCATCTTAATTTTACATCCCAATTAGAGCTGTTTTATTTACCATTTTTTCTATAAAGCAGAAATTCTGCTTACCAACGTTATGCTTACCTTATTCCTTTTACATCACTGATAAAATTCAATATTTAACCGTTTGAGATAAGTGTTAAGTTGAATCTCATCAATAAATCACCTGCTATATAGGCAGTTAAGTAACCGTAACAATAAGGAAACAATAAAATGGCAATGATATACATAAACCCTAATCAGATATTTGAGATTTATAATAAAGGTAATATATTAGTCCCTTTTATACACAATGATGCAATTATAAAAAACAATGGCCCGGCACCAGTTAGACTTGTAAATTACTGGGCACCTCCATCTGGAAATTATAATCAATATATTTCTATAGATATCCCGCCTGGAGAAACCAGAAAGCTTCCAGCACCTCCAAACCTTATTTACTATTATAAAGTTGATGCTATCAATCTCAGCAATAATGAACACGCAGAAATTGAATTTATTGTGTTAACATCTGATCCTTATTGGGATTAATAGGCAAGTCCTTCATTAAGATGATACAAACACAAATGACAATTTTAAGTGTGTATATAAATTCTATTCAAAAGAGATAGATATAGAAATATGCACTCAAAAGGCAGATACAGAAGCCACGGAAACAACTAGGCAGCTTCAATTCAAAATTGAAGCTGCTAAGGCGCGGAGAGCGCAATACTGGCATGCTAACATATTAATATTTAATAAGTTAATTTTATTAAAAAAGTCACATCCCCCCAATAGTACCCCCACATTATTTTGTTACATCACCCATGGTAGTTTTTACGTGGAAATGAGGTTTATAACTGTTTAATCATCGTGTTAAAACAAAAAAACCATGAGATTTGGAAATGGTCAAATTTGACTTCCATTTCATGCTCAGGACTTCATATAAACATTTATCATTTTTACGAACTAGATCACAAATTAAAGCGGATTATTCTTGTGGTTTATTGTGAACTTTTCGCTCAATTAATCGACCATGGTTATCAAAATAGCGGCTAGGCCAAATTTCAGAAGGATGGATTTCAAGATAGTTAGCAATTATCCATTCGCCTTTAGGCCACTGCCTGCTGAGCGCATTTGATAATGTTGATGAACTAAGTCCTGCTTCACGAGAGAGAGCCGCTAAGGTTGTACCACGTTTACGCAATGCAGCAATAAATGTCGGCTTGATGCCAGTCATTTCGAACGTTGTTATTCATTCCTGCTACCCCTTCCACTAATTAACATTGATGGTGGCGATTCAAGCAAGGTTCACATTACCGGAAACACTCAACCGGCGAGGCCGAAGCCTCCCCTGCCTGAATCACCATTGAAAAGGTGATAGCAAGCACCACTGGTAGAAATTCCTACCAGCGGGGTTACTCTTTAAGGCTGCTAAACCTTACCATTGGATTGTGCCAATGGCGGGGGAACTTTAACTGATTGCTTTATCTGAATCAATAACTGGACGACTAAGTTTAACAGCTATAAACCCGCGCGACATAACAGACAGCGATCCGAATGCTTAATTCTTCAATCAGCCAATTCATCAATTTCCTTACTTATACCTAACAACATGCGATCTCTGGCGCGCGACAGTTTGGACAAAACAGAAAATACCTGCCCTATCCTTGATCGATATCTGTGCGCCAGAGTGAACGCAAGTTGAGGTATTGCGGAGTATCGGTTGAGTACTCAGTACTGCCGCCTGTACGAACAGGTCATCCCCACCGGCTAAAAGCCAGCCTCGATATCGTCAAATTCTCCTTTTTCAATCTATAAAATGCAGTGTCAGATTCACTGCATGGTGAAGCAGGCCAGAGCCTGTCAGGGTTGAGTTGCTCTTTTGCTGCGGCGTCACTTTCAGCGGTAACCCGCCAAAAGTGACGCCTTGAGTTCCGCGAACGGTCAACAAAAGCTGTGCAAGCGTTGAAGTGCCATCAGGCACAGCAAAACTCCGTAAGGTTAAATGTCAAACGGTAGTCATGTTAATGGGTTAGCTGTAGAAAAATGGTCTGTTGAATAATTCAAACAGAGATAGATAAAAGTATGAACGGATGCGCAAAAGCTATCCTGTTATTCATTGAAGATAAATAGGAGTTATGTTGATTTGAAATGCCAGTGTATGAACCCACGTTCAATACACTTCGGTAACAAGATAAAAGATATCCTTTTGGGTTACCTATTAGTTTAAGAGACCTTCATTGCCAGACGAGGGTTTAGGTGTCTTGGCAATATCTGCTTCCAAAGGTGGGCAGATGTACCGCAATTCTTGCTCTCTCTTTCAGGCTACGAGAGTTTTGTTTCGCCACCCGAAGGCGATCCTGACAGACGATGGATCATTAGTGTAAGTGGGATATTAGCGGCTGTGGTGAGAAGGGTCAACAGCTTATGTTACGGGTTAATTGGAATTTAATATATTAAATATAATTTCATTATATTACTAGTTTTGGCAGTTTGTGTAGTTATCCCCACTAAAACGGACAATTCATCTTTAACTCTTTATGCTACTTATATAATATAAATAACCAATATTACATAAGTTAAGTGACTTACTCATGGCAAAAGGTGAATCAGGTCGTATCGTTCTTGAAGTCGATCCTGAGCTAAAGAAATCGCTTTACTCGATACTTGCACTTGATCAACAAACACTTAAAGACTGGTTTATAGATAAAGCTCAACAACATATCGAAGAAAAAAAGACTGAATTGATTAAAATTTTTTCAAAGGCAGATAATGAAATTTAAAGCAGATCAAACAACACAAAAACTTCGAGGGGGATACTACACTCCTCAACACTTGGCGGATTACGTAGCTAAATGGGCATTAGGAAAACAGCCAGAAGCAGTTTTAGAACCAAGTTGCGGTGATGGTGTGTTTGTTCAGGCGTTACATAATAATGACTGTGATAAAGCCTTAACCCTTTCATGTTTTGAGCTTTTTGATATCGAAGCGCAAAAAGCTTTAGAACGTTGTGAATCGCTTAAATTTCAGAATGCAACTGTTGCCGAAGGGGATTTTCTTGTTTGGGCTAATAAGCAAATCAAAGAAGGAAAAGTTCAATTTGATGCTGTAATTGGTAATCCTCCGTTTATCAGATATCAATTTTTAGAAAAATCTTTTCAAGAACAAGCAGAGCTTGTTTTTAAACAGTTGGAGCAGAAATTTACTAAGCACACTAACGCATGGGTTCCGTTCCTACTTTCATCACTTGCCATGCTCAAAGCAGGTGGACGAATGGCTATGGTCATTCCATCAGAAATAATTCATGTGATGCACGCTCAGTCTTTGCGTAGCTACATGGGAAGAATTTGTTCAAAAATTGTCATTATCGATCCCAAAGAAATTTGGTTCGAAGATACACTTCAAGGTGCGGTAATTATATTAGCTGAAAAAAAAGAAGATCCGTCAACACCATCAGAAGGTGTAGGGATCGTAGGTGTAAATGGTCTCGATTTTCTTGAAGATAGTCCAGAAGAGCTATTTATAAATACATTAGGCATTAATGGCGAAACTGTAAAAGGCAAGTGGACACGAGCGACTTTACAAAAAAGCGAGTTAGCACTTATCCAAAAACTGATTAGCCATGATGCTGTTCACAAATTCAAAGACATTGCAGAGGTCGATGTTGGTATAGTAACGGGAGCCAACAAGTTCTTCTTAGTTGATAATAAAACGGTTAATCATTTCAAGTTAGAGAAATACTCTCACCCTATGTTTGGGCGCAGCCAGCACTGCCCTGGTATTTTGTATGACATTCAGCAACACCAAACGAATCAAGAACAAGGTTTGCCAACAAACTTCTTATACATAGCAGATGAATTTGAACAGCTATCAACAACGGTAAAAGACTATATCCAATTGGGAGAAGCTGAAAAGTATCATGAGCGTTATAAGTGCCGTATTCGTAAGCCATGGTATAAAGTTCCTTCTGTTTATAGCACTGAAATAGGTATGCTAAAACGCTGCCATGAAGCTCCACGCCTAATTTTAAATGAAATTGAAGCTTATACTACTGACACAGCTTACCGTGTCAGATCGACCTTTACGAGCGCAGAAAACCTTGTTTGTAGTTTCTTGAATCCACTGACTGCAATAACTGCTGAGTTAGAAGGACGCTATTATGGTGGTGGGGTATTAGAACTTGTCCCATCTGAAATCGAAAAAATCTACATCCCTGTGATTGAAGGGTATGAGCACGATCTAGCAACCCTTAACCAACTTGTAAAAGATGGAAAAGTTGAAGAAGCTATGAAATTGCAAGGCGTTTCAATTTTTTCAAAATTGGGACTAACTGAACAAGATACAGAAGATCTAATGAGTATTTGGCGTAAATTAAGAGATAGGCGGTTACGTAAGTAGTTATCTGAATGTATCGAACTATTTTGTAGGTCAAGAGTAGTAGGTGGAGGGTTAAAATCTCCACCTTTCTATCATAGAGATTTATATAAATCTTCAACCGAAGGGATCTTACAGTCCAAGTCACCAAGCCCGAACAAGTCCTTAATCAGTCCATCCATTTTCTTAAAATCATTACCGAATTTTCGCTCCAAAGTTATTTTTGAACGTGCATCAGCTTTTGAAATATCAGTATAGAGCTTGTTCAAGTTCTTCTGAAGATCAGTAATCGCTTTGTGCTTTTTAACCTCTTCTGATTTAGAGAAATCGATAGTAGGAATTGGCATTCGTTTCTGGATCTTAGTCCCGCGAGCAATAAAACCACCTCTAAACACTTCACCATATACAGAGGCGAACCATTCCAAATGTCTTGAAGTTAGAATTGCTTGTATGTAATAAATGGAATACATACATGTATCAGGCACGTTTATGATGCTATAACCGGCCGTTCCTCCAGATGAAACAAAAGTCCTATGATTATCTATTGAATACTTAAAGCCATTAGATAAAACACCAACAATTATTTTCTGTGCTACGTCGCAATTTTCCAGTGCTTGCGCTCGACCGTATCTATACCATTCATTAGGTGTAGTAGGTACAGGCATGATAGAACGCTTTTCGTTGTTTAAGTGCTCTTTTACAATCTGTAAGAACTCAAACATTTTAGGGAAATCTTGCTGCAACTCCTCATATTCAATGAAAAAAACTTTTTCTCCTACCTTCTTGTATGGGTAGATAACAAAAGCGTTTGGTTCAACGTCTTTGTATGTGTAGAAGTGATCTTCACCATTGCGAACAGTTTCAAAGTAAGGACGTGTAAGCTCTTTCTCCACCTGATACTGATTGCCATCATACTCAAAGAATATATAACCGTTCTCAGTCTTTATCTCATTATGAATGTAATGAGCGTTTGCACTTGTCTGAATACCATTCTCAATGGTCTTTCTACCTAAAATCTCTTCTAATGTCTTAGATCTACTATACATTTTGGACAAAATATCATTTGTTTCTTTTTCAAGAATCCAAGTGTCAGAATCAAGCTTATCAACTTCATAGGTGTTTGAAAGTAATGACTTGTCTTCACGAGTTAACCACTTTTTGAAATCCTTAACTTCGTAAAATGAAAATTTATCTTGCTGTGATTTAGTTAAAAATAACAGGCATGTATAGGTTGTCTTATCTTTGAAAACTTGATTTGAACCGAATGAGATCAGCTTACAAAGATACTTATTATCTGCTAAAAATTTTCTAAGGTTCTGACCAGCCCCAACCTTGATGAATTTTGAAGGTAGTATGTAGCCAAGATGACCACCTTCTTTCAGTAGCTGCATAGAACGTTCAACAAACAAAAAATATTTATCAAATTGCTTATATGCTGATTTGAATTTCTTCTTGTAGATTATCAGTTCTGCTGGGGTGAGCTGTTTCATGTGCTCAGTAGCCATATAAGGTGGATTTCCAACAATCACATCAAATCTATGCTCTACATCAAACGGATTCACTTTTAACAAATCAGTTTGCTTAACGTTGTCTGATAGATCAATCAGACTATTACCAAAAAGAATATTTCTATCCGTTCTTGGTAAGATAGGTTTCTTGATTCCGATTGTGTCTTTTGATTCACTTTCAAGAAGCTTAAGAAGAAGCCCGAAAGAACACGCATTAATCGCATTAAAATCCTTATCTACACCATAGATACAACGGGTTAATATCTCCTTTTTAGTTTCTAACGTTAGCTTATAGCTATGCGGCGCAAGCTGCTGCAACTTAGACTGATCATTGTCAAGATAGTAATCTATTAGAATATCTTGAATCGTTTGAAATACTTCTAGAAGGAATGCTCCAGAGCCACAAGCTATATCAGCAAATTTGGAATTTAAGATCTGTTCATCAGTCTTGCCTTTACAATATTCAACAACAGTATTGCGAGCAATTTCTTTTACAATGTGGTTCGGTGTGGTAACGACATCTCTATTGAGATACTCTTCTTTTGGTTGAATATCTACTTCACCATCAGAGTTTATTTTGATTCGTTCACTCAGAAATATCTCATAGATGTTGCCTAAGATATCAGATGAAAAAACAGAGAATGAATAGGTGCTCTGTGGAAAGTATAGCTGTTCGATAATCGTCCAAATACAAGATTCTTCATTATGAATCAGTTCATCAATATGGCTCAAATAGAATAAACCAGAGTTATACTTTTTATCTGATTGTTTCAGCTTTGTAGTTAATGATTGAAAGTCTTTTTCTTCTGCATAATGGTAAAGAGTTTCATACTCTTCTAAATCACGGTCTTCACAGACTCTTAGAAATACAATACTGTTTATGTAGCTCTGAGTAAGGTCGTTAAGCTCTTCTTCATTTAACTTTGGCTTTATCTTCAAAAACTCATCAGCCAGCATCAAACGCCACTGGTTAATTTGTCCCAAGAACAGATCATCAACACTAAATCGTAAAATTTTGCTTTCAATGTCAGACCACTCATCATCAAATTGCCCTGTATATACACTTTCCCGGCCGATAAGGAAAAGAATCTCTTCTAAGTTGTCTACAAGCTCAGTGTAGTGATAAAGCTTAATCCGTGAATTTGTGGCAGTGTCAGCCTCTTTCACTTGATTTGAGCAGTCATAGATAGCGGTATATTCAAAGTTAGATAATACGGAAATCTTCAATTTAGCGGTAAAGCCATAACGCCTTAATTGCTTCGCTGGTTCTGGATCTGTTTCTACATGAACACTTGGTTTTTTAGCTTCTACAAAGAATTTTCGTTCAGAGAAAAGACGGAAAGTGTAATCAGGTTTTTTAGTGTTTTCACCTGCTTTTACTTTTAGTCCTTCTTCTACCAAAACTTCCCGCTCATTCGTGGGTTTGCCACTAGAGTTTGTAATGTCCCAACCAAGAATGACGAATAACTGATCGAGAAAATCAGTTCTAAGTTGAGTTTCATTGTAAGTTGGAGAGCGATGTAGAGCTAGGTCTCCTTCGTAGCGGTCAACCAACCGTTGTAACTGTTCAATTTTTGTCATTCTTTCATCTCATAGCCAGCCTGATTAGACATGAGTAAATCTAAAGATGAAAAGTGTCGCACAACAACAGATACTTATCTACGAATAACTAATTAAATTAGAAGCTCAGTGCTCAAAGAAGTAAGCCCTGCACTCCATTGATTAACACCAGGATGTGAATGACTATATTTAGCCCAAAGCTGCCTATCTGGCTAGATTTCATTTAGCTCATCAATAGTGTCAGATCGAGTCTTATTTGGTAATCACATTGGTACAACTAGCTCGTTTTTATCCAGAATCAGTAAAGGTAATTACCAATGATTTAGATGTAGTAGCTCAAACCCACACTGACGCGCTACGTTTGTCTTCTCCGAGTTACCGGGCTAATAAATTAACCCAGTAACACGGAGAGCTGAAAGAGCACCTGCCAAAGAAATCATTTTTACCTACCCCCTCCCTATTAAAGAATTATGGATAAAACTGTTCACCCTGTTCACTTTTGAATAATTTTATTTAAATTCATATTGTTAGAGGGTGATGAGTTGAAATTAAACTCTTCACCCAACCGTTCACCTCCAACCAGAAAAAAGGGGAACAGTGGTGAACACTTTTTATATTTCTTTAAAAAATTATTCTTCTGGCTGGCTATTCCTTGTCAGTTTCGGCATCCATTCGATAACAATATCAAGATTCAGGCTCAGATTGCTGCGAATGCCCTGTTTGCTTTTCTTGCGTAAATATTGCTGGCTGTACTCTGCCAGTGCGCCTGGCATATCCATGCCGAAGCGAGTCACAGAAACAGGCTTATTCAGATTATTGCCTTTCATATAAGCAAGATAGGTATGATAAAGGTACTTATGGGGATTGAACGGCATAATTTCCGCATTGCCAATTAATAGGCCGTCAGCTTCATGGGAAGCAATAAGATAACCGCAAAAATCGACCAGTGGATCTGTGCCGCGTTTGATATCCAGCGCCTCCGCAGATTTCTGTTGCTCTGTCAGTAAACGTCTTGCTGATTGTGGATCAGCAAACCGATGCAGCAGATGCCGGATAATCACAGGCAATTCTACTGCGATTTTATCCCTCAGGAGCGGATCACGCTCATTTTCCGGTACAACTTCAGAAAAATTAAAAATCACGCGACGCCGCGATACTCCACCACTGCGATCACTGAAACTCATAGCATTATTGTTCACTGCCAGCACCACCGCAGGAATGCGGGTTGAATAGGGTTGTTTGTGCTTCGGATCGATAGCAACTTCATCGCCGCCTGTAATCGCCTTGATGCCTGAGCCATCGCCCACATAACGAGTTTGGTCTGGCAAGATGATCAGCGAATAGCCGACAATCAATGCCCGTTCCCGTGGGTTTTCCAGTGCTGCCATACTTGCGGAAACGGTATTGCCTTTACCTGCCAGCATTGAACAGATTTCGGCAAAGATACTTTTGCCACTGCCTCCGGCACCAGTGACTCCCAGAAAAAGTTGCCAGTCATAACGGTTCGCCAGCACCATAAACAGCGCCGCTAGTACTCTATATGCTTTGTTTTCACAGTTGGCTGTTGCCTGATTGAGCCAGCGCCAGAATTGTGGCGCGTGATCTTGCAGGGTTTCCCCCGAAACAGGGGAATTGAATTCAACGTCATTGACAAGCAATAGCCAATCATTTTTACGGTGAGGCCGGAACTGGCAAACTTTCAGATCAAATACCCCGTTACTAAATCCGATTAAGTGGTGTTTGGGTGGCTGCATCATGGGAAGCTGTAATTTCAGGGCATCCACGGCAGAGCTGATACCATGTGGCGAATACGGTAGTTTCTCTTCCATAAAGGCGGCGACCATTTCCCGCCTTAAATCACGGTCACTGACCGGACGCCAGATAATACCGTCATAGTGATGAACCGTTTCCGAAGCACTATCTAGTGCCAGATCACCGTTATAACGTGCCAGCAATACTTCCCCGCGCTGGCTGGCTCCCATCTGGCATAGCGTCAATTTTGCAGACTCGGCATCACTATTAAGCTGAATGGCTGCTTTTTTCTTGATTGATGTCGGTTGATAAAGCCCCTGAGTAAAGGCTTGTTGTGTTATTTCCACGCCGTGTTGCTGGCGATAATCATCCCAGTCAGCTTTTGATTCCGTAGGCGGTAGCGTTACCCATCCGTTAATCGCTTTGGCGGTCTTCTCTGCTGCAACCTTGCTGATATTCTTTTTCAGCCTGCCGTTTTTGTCTTGTTCTTCCGGTTCGTGCCAGTCGTTATCGGCGGCAATGATGATTCTGGAGTTTGGATACTGCGCTCTAACCTGCTCGGCAACAATCAATAGGTTACTTTCATCAATCGCTGCCAGTACCACGCCTTTATGTAGTTGACTGACAGTTAAAGCTGTAGCGTAACCTTCGGTAATAATTATTGTATCTGGCGTTCCGGTAATCTCAGTGATCGGGATAAAACTGCCTTTTTTCTGCGAGCCGGAAACAAGGTGTTTTTCACCGTTCGGTTTGATGATCTGTGCGCCCGTAATTGTGCCGCCCAGCGTTTGAGTCACCAGCAATAACGAACCGTCTTTTAACAACCGCTGATTGGAGCATTGCAGCCCCTTTTTCACCAGATATTGAGATTCACCCGTAACAGCAGTGGCAACCAGTGCCGCAATGCTTTCAGCAATCGGTTTAGCGCTCTTAGTCGGCGTTTTGGCTGGCTTGGATTCTGGCAAAGGTAATGCCAGCGCATCTGCAACAACTTTCGCAGCGTCAAAAATCGTAATCCCTTTTTTCTTTGCCACTAAATCCAGTCCATCGCCATAGTTCGGAGCATTACATTGGCGACAATGCCAATTGCCGTGGTGGTGATCGTCGATAAAGTGGAAACAGTCAGTACCACCACAGACAGGACAAGAGCCATGTTTACCCTTTTCTGGGATATCGATGCCACAAGCAGGCAACAAATTTTCCCAGTGATACATGGCAGATTTTTTCACAGACTGGATCAAATCGAGCGGCTTTTGTTCGTCTGTTTTATCTGAAGATGTAAATTTAGGGTGAGTTCGGGTATGCTGTATATCAGCCAACATCGTTACCTCATATAACGGTTGTTGGTTAGACGCCTCAGATGTGTTACAGCACACTGGGGCGTTGCTTTTTATGTTACTTTTCTTAAAAAATCACGATATCTTTACGCTCTTTTGCCAAATTTTCCGGTCAACACATTTTCGCCTTGTTCCAGTATTTCCATATAATCCGCATATCATTGCAGCATTTCCCGACGACCATCCAGATATTGAACGTGGTTGTAAGTACCTCGAATGCTGTTTTTATCGACGTGAGCAAGTTGTTTCTCAACCCACGCTGTGTTGTAGTCTTGATTGTGCAAGATGGTATTCATGGTGTGTCGGAAGCCGTGGCCTGTCGCTCACCCTGAATATCCCATACGGCAGATCATGGTATTGATTGCCATATCAGCTATATGCTTTCTGTAATCTGTCCGGTTTGGGAAAACATACTGATAACTGCCGCTGATAGGCTGAATTTGCTTCAATAAATCGATAACTTGCTTTGATAATGGCACTATATGAGTACGGCGCATTTTCATTTTTTCGGTAGAGTTTGGCTCATTTGATAGCCAGATCCGTCAGCTTCATAAATCACCAATGTTGTATAGAAAAATTGTAGAGATTTAGGAAGACAGTAGTAGACTTTGGGATATTGAGATTTTGCGCTAAGACTTGATTCAACTGGGTTTGGGAAACTTTAGTAGATGTTGTTAGGAGTGTGATTGGCGGAGGAGGAGAGATTCGAACTCTCGGATGGTTTCCCATCGGCGGTTTTCAAGACCGCTGCCTTAAGCCGCTCGGCCACCCCTCCGCAATGGCGTGCACTATAAACACCACCGAGACCGATGTAAAGCCTCCTCCTGTTCGATTGCCGTAAATTTATTCTTTTCCACTGCTGTTGGCTTATTTTATCCGCATATGTGCATGCCATTCTTGGGCATAAAGGTGATTTTTGCTAGATTACTACTGTCTTTCTTTGATGGTGAAATAATTATGTTGGTATTCGACGGTCGTGAGATCGAAACCGATGCGCAGGGTTATCTGAAAAATAGCAGTGACTGGCAGGAAGCAATAGCTTTACTTCTCGCCGAGCAGGAAGCAATCGCTTTGACTGAACAACACTGGGAAGTCATTCGTTTTGTTAGGGAATTTTATGATGAATTTAATACATCCCCAGCTATCCGTATGCTGGTAAAAGCAATCGCACAAAAGTATGGTGAAGAAAAAGGCAACAGCCGCTATCTTTACCACTTATTTCCCAAAGGTCCGGCAAAGCAGGCAACTAAAATTGCAGGGCTGCCAAAACCGGTAAAATGCATCTGATTAATAACCTAATTCAGTGGTGGACGCTAAAATCTGCAATATCCTCCACTGCACAGGGCTGAGACGAAAAACTATCTATTCGCGCTCCTGGTGGTCCCCCTTGTTCCAACCAGTGGGTTAATTTATTCAGTTGTTCAACATCACCATAAGCTACAATTTTGACACTACCATCATGCAAATTACAGACATAGCCGGTCAGTTTATTAGATTTCGCCCAACGAAAAGTCTGATAGCGAAATCCAACCCCTTGAACCCGACCATAAACATAAATTATTAACCCATATTTAATCATAATTAGTTCCTATCTACCCTGTCACCTTGCGGTATCGCTCACATATGTAGTTAAGCACACTATTCTTGGTTGTGTTTTATATTTACTACAGCTAACCTGAAATAATAGATAGAGCCACACTCGCAATTAAAGCAAAAAATGACTTCAACTACCGGGTATGCTCTTGTAATTCACCTTATTGCCCCTATATCAGTGTCAAAACAAAATCTCTTTGGAGGTGACTATGATTATCGCCAGCAAATTCGGTATCGGCCAACAAGTACGTCACAAGCTTCTGGGGTATTTGGGAGTGATCGTAGACATTGATGTGGAATATTCTCTGGAACAACCTCAAGAGGATGACATTGCATCCAATGCTGCTTTGCGTTCTGCTCCTTGGTATCATGTTGTGATGGAAGATGACGACGGCCAACCCGTACATACTTATTTAGCCGAAGCGCAATTAGCCTACGAAACATCAGATGACCATCCAGAACAACCTTCTCTGGACGAGCTAGCAGAATCCATCCGCAATCAGTTACTGGCTCCACGACTACGCAATTAACTAACCTTTATTGTGTTTTTAAACTACTTGTACCACCTAAGCATCTGTGCCTCTTTTTGCCTATTGCTTTAAATACATTCGACAAGTTGTATCAACGAGCGCGTTGAACCCAGTTCAGCAATGTTCCAATCATAATCATGATCCCTACCAACTTCAGTAATAGATGTTGCCATTGCCACAAAAATATGATGCATATCCATAATGTCTTACGGATTTCCATCTCTAATATTCGTCGTGTTTCACCATCTTCTAAGCTGCCTGTACGGCAGTGAACTTGGGGAGGGGTAGCAGACGGCACGACCGGATTTTCTAAGCTGCCTGTACGGCAGTGAACAGCAATGGATAAATTTAATTATGATGCATATGTTTCTAAGCTGCCTGTACGGCAGTGAACAAAGACAGTGCCGTTTCATTCAGTGTGGGTTTTTTCTAAGCTGCCTGTACGGCAGTGAACAAGACTCTCCATCTATACGGACCATCCTAACTTTTCTAAGCTGCCTGTACGGCAGTGAACGCATTGATTCAATCTTATCAATTACTTGGTACTTTCTAAGCTGCCTGTACGGCAGTGAACCGCTGTAATTCATCAGCAGTCGTCAGCACGGATTTCTAAGCTGCCTGTACGGCAGTGAACAAATTATGCGTGAGAGTGTTATGGCTCATCCGTTTCTAAGCTGCCTGTACGGCAGTGAACCGGCAACCATCCCATTTCCCGCTTGTGCTTGCTTTCTAAGCTGCCTGTACGGCAGTGAACGCATGGGAACAAGGTGCTAATGATTTAGCAATTTTCTAAGCTGCCTGTACGGCAGTGAACCGGTATCCGGTGAAATTTGAACACGATGAAACTTTCTAAGCTGCCTGTACGGCAGTGAACAATTCAAATTGTTTTCGGCAAACCAGTCCGGCTTTCTAAGCTGCCTGTACGGCAGTGAACCGTTGTAAGCGAGTGACAATTTTTTATTTGTCTTTCTAAGCTGCCTGTACGGCAGTGAACAGGTGAAGACGGCTTAGCGATCCAGTCCGGTTTTTCTAAGCTGCCTGTACGGCAGTGAACGTTGATATGGGAACCGCAACACTAATTTTGGGTTTCTAAGCTGCCTGTACGGCAGTGAACAAGTTATGCCAGGTCCTTAGCTTGCCTCAAAATTTCTAAGCTGCCTGTACGGCAGTGAACAAAAACCTCGGTTTGGTGGAGACGGTGGCGTTTTTCTAAGCTGCCTGTACGGCAGTGAACGTTGTTGCTTTTCGTGTTGTTCTGAGTGCATATTTCTAAGCTGCCTGTACGGCAGTGAACAACTCATACGCGATACACCAGCGTTCCAATACTTTCTAAGCTGCCTGTACGGCAGTGAACAAATCGATACTTTGCGTGATGATGTTGCTGTTTTTCTAAGCTGCCTGTACGGCAGTGAACTAAGTGTTTATCTCGCTTCAATATCCGGGGGCTTTCTAAGCTGCCTGTACGGCAGTGAACATCCCCAAGTCAATCAAATCGCGCCGTATCTGTTTCTAAGCTGCCTGTACGGCAGTGAACTTTAATCCCGGCGGCAAATTCAGTCAATTTAATTTCTAAGCTGCCTGTACGGCAGTGAACTTGTTGCATATTAACTCTAATCCATTGACTGTTAAAGAGTATAATCATAAAAAGTGAAAAAACCCTTTTTATAAGAGATACTTTATTTTAATTAAAAATCAATAGGTTATTATTTGGCGATAAAAAAGGGTCAAAATTAGGGTGCAGTAGAAACACCATATCTTATAGCAATATTTGGTAGCTTTTAGCTGTCGCAGAAATAGCTAAATTTTCCTTAATATATTGTAATATAATGTGAAAAATGGAGTTTATACCTGTTATCTTTCAAGTTGCTTCTTTGTTGGCTGCACTCACTCACCCCGGTCACATAGTTATCTATGCTCCCGGGGATTCGCTCCCTTGCCGTCGCGATGCATCTTGAAATCTATTGGGTATATAAGATATCCAGAGACGGATGATTCCGGGACCCTGTAAATATTTGTCAGGAATAAGTCATATATACTTGGAACCTAGTGATGTTTCCCACCCAACCTCTTAAGTTTGGGCAACTTAGACATTAGCGCCAAGCTCCGTTCACTCATTGATGGGAAACTAAACAGTAGCAAACTGGAGAATATTACTTTTCCAGCCCCAATCTTGGGATTTCAATTTTCGGGCAGCGATCCATCACAATATCCATACCTGCTTTTTCTGCCAATTCTTTCGCTTGTTCGTTAATAACACCCAATTGCAACCAGAGCACTTTTGCTTTGATATCTATCGCTTCCTGAACTACACCATAAGCAGCTTCAGCATTACGGAATACATCTACCATATCAATAGGTCGAGCAATATCTGCCAACTGTCCATAAACGTGTTGCCCAAGCAGTGTCTGCCCAGCAAGTTTCGGGCTAACAGGAATAACTTCGTATCCTTGCTCCAATAAATAAGCCATAACTTTATAGCTCGGACGATCAGTTTTTTCACTAGCACCTACCAGTGCGATAGTTTTCACTTGTTTTAATATGTCCACAATTCGTTGATCATTCATCGTATCATTCCTTACAAATTCAGTATTTTTACTTTGTTTATTTATTACAGTGTATATGATAAACATTGTTATCAATTTACTATGATCGAAAATAACGATTATCAAAGGTACCAACATGAAATTGGCAACCCGTACACTAGCAGCCTCTAAAAATATAGCGCTTGTTGCACACGACCACTGCAAAACGTCTCTGCTGGTCTGGTCCAAAAATCATCAGCATTTACTTCAGAAACATAATTTATATGCTACCGGCACAACCGGTAATCTGATCCAGAATGAAACGGGATTGTCAGTCACCAGTATGCTTAGCGGACCAATGGGCGGAGATCAACAAATTGGCTCCCTAATTTCAGAAGGAAAAATTGATGTACTAATATTTTTCTGGGACCCACTTAATGCCGTTCCTCATGATCCTGATGTAAAAGCACTGCTGCGCCTTGCTACAGTATGGAATATCCCAGTAGCAACAAATCTGACAACTGCGGATTTTATTGTTAATTCCCCATTGTTTTCTCAGTCAGTAGATATTCAGGTCCCTGATTATCAACACTATCTGAATGAACGTCTGAAATAAATCTTTATAATATTTATGGTTGAGCAATATGTTCTCTTCAAAAGATACCTTAAGGCTTACGCTGAGCAAGCCCCCCCAACCGTTCTAATTGACGCACAAACACAGATGGATTTTTCTTATCCTGCATCAACCACACCTGCTTCTTCGCCCGTGTTAATGCAACATATAAAAGACGTCGCTCCTCTGCATCAGGAAAATTTTCCAACTGTGGCAATAAAACCCGTTCCACCACCGATTCCCTTTCAAGTGCAGGAAAACCGTCATTCCCCTGATGTAACCCAAGAATAATCACATAATCCGCTTGTTTCCCTTTCGAAGCATGAATAGTCATAAATTCTATTTTAAGCTTAGGCCAGCGGGTCGTTGATTTTTTCAGCAATTCAGGTTTCAAGTGGTGATAGCGGGCTAACAACAAAACCGTTTCCTGCTCTGTGACATAGCAACTCATTTTATTCAGCAAAGGTTCAAGTTGATCTTCTGGCAGGATTACAACTGATTTTTTGTTACCTTTAGTCAAACTATTTAGTGGCTTGTTTAACTGATTTGGGTTTTGTTGTACAAAGGTGTTAGCAATCTCACCAATCCGATCATTAAACCGATAAGAAGTATCCAATACACATTCAGCCCCTTTACCAAAATAATCAGCAAAAGCAGTGGGTAATATCAACTTCACCCCACTGAAACGGTAAATTGCCTGCCAGTCATCCCCTACAGCAAACAAATAACTTTGGCTATTTTGCGCCCGCAATGCGGTAAGCAATTTCGCCTTTAATGGCGAAATATCCTGAAACTCATCGACCAGAATATGCTTCCACGGGCTAATAAATCGTCCTTTCTCCAAAATATGAACTGCCTGATGAATCAACCCTGAGTAATCAACAGCACATTCTGTTTTTAATTCAGATTTCCACGCTTTTAATAAAGGCCCCATCAAGCGAACACATTTTTGAAACAGTTCCAGATACTCTCCCTGAGCCTGTTCTATCATCGCCTTTTGACTACCACCGTGCATACGCATTAATTCCAGCCAACATTCAAGCCTGCCTGACAATCGGCTAACAAGCTGTTCATCACACCAAAATTCACCTTCCGGTATTTCCCATTTCAGCTCCTCTGTCAGCCATTCCCGCCAACCTTTAGCTTGTGCTTTCTTCTCTCTGCATTGTTGCTGCCAGTGTTTAACCAGAAAATCTCTTCTCTTTTGCCCGTCAGTTTCCAATGTGCTAATTTTAAGCACTTTATTACTTCCCTGCTGAATAATATGCAGTGCCAAAGCATAAAATGTTTTCGCTTCGATATCTTTCACACCAAGACGAGTATGAATTCGTTCATTCATCTCATCAACTCCCTGGTTATCAAACGCTAACAGTAATATCTGTTCGGGAATCGCCTGTTGGCGAAGTAATAACCATCCTACCCTCGCCACTAACACAGCTGTTTTTCCGCTACCAGCACCAGCAAGCACCAGCACTGAATTTTCACCATTAACAACAGCTAAGCTCTGAGGAAGGCTTAAAGAAGAGGTTTCTACCCGCTGAAAAAAATCACGATATTGCTCCAGCATACGCTCTGTCCATTGCTGGTTAATCTTTTCAACAGATTTTTCGCCATTCTCAACCCAATGTAGACAAATTTGATAATTTTCTCGGCAATTATCAAATTGTTCCAGACGTTGTAATGGCAGTGGTAAAGCCTGAAATGCGGCCTGAATCCGCTGTTGCAATTGGGACAAATCAGCTTTTTTAAACCAGCGATCCAGCTGACCAATTTTATTAACTTCATTAACCTGATCTGCCAGTACATTAGCACTAACAACACTCATTTCCTGGCTCCATTTTTGCCATTCACCGAGTAGATAATGATAAAAACGCTGTGTTTGCTGCCATTCAGTGCCATGAAGGCGAACCGCTTGTCCATCAAGCAATTCAAATTCCAGCTCACCCCAGACAATACCCCGTTTGCACTGAATATCAATTAACTGATTAAATGGGATAAGGTATTGATGCTTTTCTCCACTGACTTCAATACCTGCATTCAGCAATCGCACCCGGTTATAGGGATGCTGAGCAAGACGCCGGCCAATTTGTGTTGCTTTAAGTTCCATGATCGTAACGCTATACCTGAAAAATAGTTGAACTATGCCTTATAAGGGTTTTTTATCACTAATAAACCTTATATCCTAATGGTCATTTATGGCCGTTATCATTACCTCAGAGGTATTTTGTGCTAACTGTTTTCTCCGGTCTGCGCCGTTTTCTTTATAACAGTCATCTTCTTTATTATACCCGTATCCTAATAGCCCTAACTGGAACAACGCTAGTACCTTGGTTTCTAGATAAAGAACCTAAGATAACCATACCACTGACTTTAGGTGTTGTTGCCGCAGCACTGGCCGACCTCGATGATCGTCTGATTGGCCGTTTACGCAATCTAATGATCACGCTAATTTCTTTCTTTATCGCGTCAATCTCTATCGAATTGCTATTTCCTTACCCTTGGCTTTTCACCGTCGGACTGGCGTTATCTACTTGTAGTTTTATCTTACTGGGTGCGCTCGGGCAACGCTACGCAACCATTGCATTTGGTGCGTTACTGATTGCCATTTATACCATGTTGGGTACATCTATTTTTCCACTATGGTATCAACAACCACTATTACTCCTGACAGGAGCAATCTGGTATCACCTACTAACACTCGCCGACTACTTACTGTTTCCTATTCGCCCGTTACAAGACAACCTAGCGCGTTGTTATCAGCAACTTTCAGCTTATCTTAATGCCAAAGCCAACTTGTTTGATCCCGATATAGAAGAGGGATACCAGCAATCTGTCGTTAACGTAGCAATGGCAAACAGTACTTTGGTAAATACGCTAAATCAAACCAAAGCCTCTTTATTAACCCGTCTGAAGGGAGAGCGTAGTCAACGTGGAACTCGTCACACGCTACATTATTATTTTGTCGCACAGGACATTCATGAACGAGCGAGTTCAGCTCATGTAAGGTACCAGAGCCTACGGAATGCTTTCCGTTACAGTGATGTCCTGTTCCGGTTTCAACGTCTTCTTTCCATGCAAGCCCGTGCATGTGAACACGTTGCTCAGTCAATTCTTTGGCACAGGCAATATCAGCACAATCCACGTGTTGAACGTGCTTTCAACTATCTGGAAAGTTCGCTGCAACAATTGGGGGAACAACAAAAACATAGCCTCAAGATCACCGCGTTATACAATCTACTGAAAAACTTGCGTGCGATCGATGCACAACTAGCCGGTATTAGATCCGGGCAGGACAATCTGACTAAAGAAAGAAAAGATGAAACTCAACTATCTGATGAACCACTAACTGGTGTGCGCGATATCTGTCTAAGGATCAGCCGTCACCTGACTCCACAATCAGCCCTATTCCGTCATGCAATCCGTATGTCTGTTTTACTGTGCAGTAGCTACGCTATGATTCAGTTGCTGGATTTACAACGTGGATATTGGATTTTACTAACCAGTTTGTTCGTTTGCCAACCTAATTACAGCGCTACCCGCCGCCGTTTGGCTCTGAGAATAATAGGAACTGTTGCCGGGGTATTAATCGGCTTACCAATCCTCTACTTCGTACCATCTATTGAAGGGCAATTGGTACTGATGATCATCTCTGGTGTACTGTTCTTTGCCTTTCGTAATATCCAGTATGCACACGCAACCTTATTTATCACGCTGCTGGTATTATTGTGTTTTAATTTGTTAGGTGAAGGTTTTGACGTCGCATTACCAAGAATTTTTGATACATTTATTGGTTGTGGTATCGCCTGGTTAGCAGTGAGTTTCATCTGGCCAGACTGGAAATTCCGCCAATTATCACAAGTAATCAGCCGGACAATGAGTACTAATTGCCGCTATCTTGATGCCATTTTAGTCCAATATAATCAGGGAAAAGACAATGGATTGAGCTATCGAATTGCCCGCCGTGATGCCCACAATAGTGATGCAGAACTAGCATCAGTTATTTCAAACATGTCTGCCGAGCCGAAAAGTTATCAAACCTCCCAAGAAGAAGCATTCCGACTACTGTGCCTAAATCACACAATGTTGAGTTATATCTCCACGCTGGGAGCGCACCGGGATAAATTGGATAACAAAGTTATTCTAGATATTCTTAACGACGTTATTTGTTATGTTGATACAGCATTAAAACTAGCATCAATAGATGATGAAAGAATTAAACAAATACCTGTCAATATAGTGAAAAAAATTGAACAAGCCTTGGTAGAAGGAAACAGTAAAGAGCAATTAGTATTGCAACAAACAAGTTTATTAATAGAGTTGCTACCTGAAATTGTTAACCATATTAAACAAATTAACCAGTTAGAACCCCATTAATATACTGGGGCAGTTAGCTGCCCCGTTCATTTAACTGTTCACGATAAAAATCTAACAGGACAACTCCTTGTGCCAGCGTAATAAGTCATTACGAATTTGTACCGGTAAAACGGCTGAATGACATCCTTCAATTGCACCAGCCAGAGCAAGTAACAAACTAACATTAAATTTTCTTTTATATTGATGCAGTTTTAAATAACTGGCTTTCGCACCTAACAACCGTAAATCTTCAACTTTACATATTCCTACTTTCCATAACTGACGCTCAAGAGACATTCCAAGATTAGGTAAATCCTTTAAGCGCGCTGGTATTTTCTTTTTACCCACCACTTCAATCAATGAGTAGTGATAGGCTAAATGTGTATATTGAGACAACAATGCTTGATCTTGCCAAAGTGATTCACCAACCTGGTAATAACGCAAAGTTACAGGTATTCCTCTTTTCGAATAAATATAGTTTTTCATTCCTCTGGCTTTGAACAATACTTCAGCATGACTATTTCCCCGTAAATATAATTCTCCATCAGCAATAATAGCGAACATAACCCCGTCAGCCAGCAGGCTGTAGCCGCCAAACTGCGGTTTCCTTGTCAATCTTCCAAACGAAGAAAAACCATTTTTGAGTTGAGTAAAACGTACCTCAGACAAAAACATACAGATCGCTCCATGAGTTTAGTGCAAATAAGTCTCTTATCCATAGATTTGTCCCAGCTATCAGTAAAATAGATAAGAGGAACAAGTAATTAAAAACATACGCAATCCAATTTTTTCTGCCAATGATTAAATGAACTTAAAGCGATTTATAATCAATATTTGCGAAGCCCTTTGAAAAAATAGACTTGATCTTAGACTAACATAAAGATACTGTATGTTCATACAGCATCTTGTGGCGAGGTTCATTATGGGCATTCAATCATCTTGGGTTTACTCTTCTAAACATCTGTCAACAGAAAGGCAGCCATCACGCTCTTCCCCTACACAAGATAATTCAGTGGGAGGTGGTGGTATAGTGAGTGAATTGATTTATAGTGATAACCAATCTGTCATTAACCATATATTGCTACCTCTATTACGTGAATCAGGGAATGAGTCTCGCTGGCTGCTATGGGTGAGTCCACACAAGAAACTAAGCCGCCAATGGTTAATTAACTCTGGATTACCTTTAGATAAAATTGTTCAATTAAATCACATCAACTCCATTACAACTGTAGATGCAATGGAAAGAGCACTAGCGAGTGGTAATTACAGCGTAGTACTTGGCTGGTTACCTAAGTTATCAGAAAGAGATACGGTAAAATTGCAGTCTGCGGCGCGAAAAGGTAACGCATTGGGCTTTATTATGCGCCCACAAAATGTGAATAAAGGAACCAACTGTACTGAACTACAATCAAATTTACTAAAAATTCATTCCATTTACTATCATTGACCAAAACCAAGAATTATCTCAATATCCATAGCACAAAATAACCAATTTTGACCAAAAAACACTGATCACAATTAAAATCAATTAATTAATATAGGATTAGTTGTAAAGAATAGTAAAGTTTTTTTTAAATTATACATTACCTTTTAATTTTTTTGCGCTATTAATCAATACCCACTTGTAACTTTTTAACTTCGTTGTAGACTTTACACCATTAAAGATTACTGTGCTTAGTACCCTTGTATTGTTTGGTTAACTGGTTTGACGAAAGTGCAGTATTCTTAAACTGAGTTTTTTAATCAATATGGCTAATAGCCTATCTCAGTAGATGTAAGTAATAAGTAATTAATGCGTGCCGTTTTTGTGAATGTATGGATAAATAGTGAACATGTACAGCACGCAGAATATCAGGGCGTACATGCAGTACGAGAAGTTGAAGTTCGAGTACTACTCAAGTTCGTTCCTGAATAATTACAAAGAATGGCAAATGTATACCCAATAGATTTCAAGATGTATCGCGACGGCAAGGGAACAAATCCCCGGGAGCATAGATAACTATGTCATAGATAACTCTGTGACCGGGATGAGTGAGTGCAGCCAACAAAGAGGCAACTTGAAAGATAACAGGTATAAATAGCCAATTGGGATAGGCAGTAAGTAAAAAGGCTCCCAAAGCCAATTGCCTATTGGGTGATGATAATAACGAGGCGTTAAAATGAAAAAGACAGCTATCGCGGTAGCAGTGGCAGTGGCCGCTTTCACAACTGCAGCGCAAGCAGCTCCAAAAGACAACACTTGGTATACTGGTGGTAAATTGGGCTGGTCTCAATACCATGACGTAAACTTCTACGGTAACGATTATACCAATGCAATCGGTAATGGCCCTACGCACAAAAACCAGCTAGGCGCAGGTGCTTATTTGGGCTATCAAACCAATCCATATCTCGGCTTCGAAATAGGTTATGATTGGTTAGGCCGCATGCCTTACAAAGGTAGCGTAAACAATGGTGCCTTCAAAGCTCATGGTTTCCAACTAGCGACTAAACTAAGTTATCCAATTATGGATGATCTGGATGTCTATACTCGTTTGGGTGGTATGGTTTGGCGTGCAGATTCCAAAGCAACCTACGGCGCTACCAACACTCATCTGAAAAACCATGATACCGGTGTTTCTCCATTGGTAGCAATTGGTGTTGAGTATGCTCTGACCAAAAACTGGGCTACTCGCCTGGACTACCAGTGGGTTAACAATATCGGTGATGCAGGTACAGTAGGTGCACGTCCTGACAACGGCTTGTTGAGCGTAGGTGTTTCTTACCGCTTCGGCCAAGATGAAGCAGCTGCTCCAATTATTGCTCCAGCTCCGGTTGTTGCTCCAACCCCTGCTCCAGCTCCGGTTGTTGAAAACAAACGTTTTACTCTGCGCTCTGACGTTCTGTTCGAATTCGCCAGCTCTGAGCTGAAAGCGGAAGGCAAACAGACTCTGAACCAGCTATATACTGAATTAGCGAACATCGACCCAACTCAGGGTAAGGTGCTAGTTCTTGGCTATACTGACCGTATTGGTAAAGACGCATACAACCAGAAACTATCGCAAGAACGTGCTCAGAGCGTAGTTAACTATCTGGTAACTCAAGGCATCCCTGCGGGCAGTATCAGTGCAGAAGGCCACGGTAAAGCAAATCCAGTAACGGGTTCTACTTGTGATAAAATTCGCAAACCTAACTTAATCAGTTGCTTGGCTCCAGATCGTCGCGTAGAGATCGAAATCCAAGGCACTAAAGAAGTTGTTACTCAAGCACAAGCTGCTCAGTAACAGTCTTTATTGATTACTAATGTAATCAAAAGATAGGGAAACCCCGTTGAAAATGGGGTTTTCTTTTCCATCCATTGAAATCTTATATCAACTTATATTACGAGTTTTATTGTGATACCAATCCACAATAGCTGAGATTACTCACTCTTACCCAAAATAGCCTCTAAATCGTGCTTCAGACTAGACATCTGATTTTCATATTTTTCCTTACGTTCAGCATCTTCTATGAGTTGTATGATAGTTTCGGACAGTGTATTACCCCGCCGTTGAGAAAGTGCAGATAAGCGATGCCATACAGGAAAATCTAAATCGATAGATTTCTTGCGAGTATGCTGATGTTCTGCATTAAAATGCCGTTTACGCCGAGCGCGGATTGTTTGTTTCATACGGTTGAATAAATCAGGATTCATATGCTGTTCAATCCATGTAAGTACCTTTACCGGTTCACTCTCAAGCTTGATTAGCATATCAACTGCTTCACAAACTGCGCTGTTTTCAATATATTTGGTAATTAGCTCACCTTCCTGATGTTTCTTTATCAGATAAGCCCATTTCCAGCCACATTCCAGATTTTCCAATTGTTGATATTTCATCTTATTTCTCAGTGACGGCGTAACTTAAAAATAAGCATAGCAACTATTCTAGTAAATTGCTTATGGCTAAATTGATCATTGCCTGTTTTTTGTTCACAATGATGCTTTACATAAAACGCCTGTAATAGCAAACATTCAAACATGTTGGTTTATACCTGTTATCTTTCAAGTTGCCTCTTTGTTGGCTGCACTCACTCACCCCGGTCACTGAGTTATCTATGACATAGTTATCTATGACATAGCTATCTATGCTCCCGGGAATTCGCTCCCTTGCCGTCTCGATGCATATTGAAATCTATTGGGTATATATCTTAATCTTGTATAATCGGCGCTTTCCTACTTTACAATATATAGCGATCACTTTGACCAATAACAAACTAGACTGGCAGGCATTACTGCCGGATAACACTCCCTATAATGCGTTTTTTCATTCTGCGTCCCAACAGGCTCCTGCCAGTATGGAAGTCGTTCAGTCACGGCTGCATAGTGGCTTGAAGCTTTTCTGCCGGATGAATTCCCGCCAGCCTTTTATGCTGTTGAAAGCTGAGGAATGTGATACTTATTTGTCAGAATTAGCTGGATCTATCCATCTATTACTCCCCAAAGAAATTCCCCAAATTGGCGGCGACTATCAGATAGAACAACAAAAAATTAGCTGGCAATCATCAACAGAAGGCCATTTCACACCTAAATTGCGAGTAGCCTATCGTGAATGGATAGAGGCAGAACAATTATTTGGCTGCGTCCACTCTCACCATGGAGAAATCCATCTACAACCCGGTTTAGTTCATCAAGTAAATGGTGGCGTACTTATCCTTCCGTTACGCACCTTGTTGACCCAACCATTAATGTGGGTTCGCCTGAAACAGATGATTATTCAGCAACACTTTGAATGGTTATCTCAGGATAATAACAAATCCTTACCATTACCCATCCCCTCCATTCCACTAAATCTACGTTTGATTTTGGTTGGAGATCGCCTCAGCCTTGAAGAGTTTCAGGTTACAGAGCCTGAATTAGCAAAAAGCGCTCTGTATGGTGAATTTGAGCTGGATATGCCATTGCATAATGAACAGGATCTAAGCCTGTGGTGCAGCTATATCAATGGGCTTATTCAACAGTGGCAATTGCCACCACTGAGTCATGATGCCTGGCCTGAGTTTATCCAACAAGCAACCCGTTATGCAGAAGATAAACACCGCCTGCCTTTGGATATTCTCTGGCTACAACAACAACTGACAGCTGCGGCACTCTATCAGCAAAAAAACCAAATTACAGCTCAATCGATCAAACAAGCGGTGGAAAATCGCCTCTGGCGTCATAACTATTTGTCTGAACGTAGCTTAGATGAGATTCAGCAAGGTCAAATTCTGATCCGTACTCAGGGAATGGTCATTGGTCAGATTAACGGATTATCCGTGCTGGAGTATCCTGGTCACCCTGATCCAATAGGAGAACCATCTCGTATCACTTGTGTGGCCCATGTGGGAGATGGAGAATTTATTGATGTCGAACGCAAAGTAGAATTAGGCGGCAATATCCATGCGAAAGGCATGATGATTATGCAAGCCTTCCTAATTTCCGAATTAAAGCTTGATCAACCTCAACCCTTCTCCGCGTCTATTGTATTTGAACAATCCTATAGCGAAGTTGACGGTGACAGTGCTTCACTTGCTGAATTATGTGCACTGATAAGTGCTCTTTCCCAGCAACCCATCGATCAACAACTGGCCGTCACCGGTGCGGTGGATCAATTTGGTTATGTTCAGCCAATTGGTGGTATTAACGAAAAAATCGAAGGTTTCTTTGAAGTATGCCACCGCAGTGGGCTAACTGGTCATCAAGGTGTCATTCTGCCAGCGGCGAATGTCCGCCACTTATGTCTTAACCAAGCAGTCGTAGACGCAGTAAAAGCGCAAAAATTTCACGTGTGGTCAGTAAAACATGTTTCTGAAGCGCTGCCTTTACTGACAGGTATCCCTTATTATGATCAACAAGAAACACACTTGTTAGCTATGATACAGGAGCGTATAACACAAGCGAATAATCAGGAACGGCCTAAATCCCCGTGGTTTCTTCGCTGGCTGGATTAATCCAAAATGTCTGATCGGAGTTGTCCAGCGTACAAGTGTACTCTATTATTTACCTTACATTAAATATAAGGCTATCTAAGAATATGATTGATCAACGTAAATCCTACACAAAAGAAGATCTTATCGCATCTGGGCTAAGTGAGTTATTCGGAGAAAATGGGCCACCATTACCATCTGGCAATATGTTAATGATGGATCGCATCATTGAAATGACAGAAAACGGTGGAACCTACGGTAAAGGGTATGTGGAAGCTGAACTAGACATTAACCCTGATTTATGGTTTTTCGACTGCCATTTTATTAACGACCCGGTGATGCCAGGCTGTCTTGGTCTTGATGCCATGTGGCAATTAGTTGGATTCTTCCTTGGATGGTTAGGTGGCGAAGGCAAAGGCCGTGCGCTTGGTGTTGGTGAAGTTAAATTCACCGGTCAGGTATTACCAACAGCTAAAAAAGTTACTTACCGTATCAATTTTAAACGTGTTATTAACCGCAAATTAATTATGGGTATGGCCGATGGTGAAGTGTTGGTAGATGGCAAAGTTATCTATACCGCAACAGATCTAAAAGTAGGCTTGTTTAAAGATACCAGTACTTTCTGACACATAATCAGTGATATCAAAAAGAAAGGTGACTAGCTAATTGCTTTTCACCTACTTCAGTAAAACAGTAAAAGCTCGACGTCACGTGACACAGTAATCTTGAAAAAATACTTGGTGTTATTTTTGCTCACTCAAAGGCAATTCCGGCTATATTTCAGAGCATGAAACTCTGAGATCCACATAGAACAAAAAAATCAAATCAAGCCCACCTCGGCTAGAAATAACACAAAACCACACCTGAGCAGCCTGCAATAGTAAGCACTTGGTTTATCGCTGGCTAATTAGCATGCAATTGACAAATTGTGCTATGCTCAAATTGACTTGGCATATCAGATAAGCTCACAAGAGCATACTGATAACAGGTATAAATATTAATAAAATTTACGATTTATAATTATTATTAACAAACACAACCAAGGGTAATTTATATGAACATCAGAAAAATAGCGCTTATAATCGTAGCGTTGACTCTTACACCAACTGCTATCGCAAAACTAGATAGGGTTGACGGTACCGTCGAAATGCTAAAAGCACCTAATACTAATGGAGATTGCTATGGAAAAATAGCGACACCTACTCACTCACAAGGATTTAGGTGGGTATGTACTATTAATGGTGGGTCGACGTTATTATCATTGCTTCAAACCGCCTATACAAGTCATGAAGTTGTAACCATATCAATCGCTGGGATTGAGGAATATAGCCGCCTCTTTTGGGTTGAATTACATCATGAATGTTTATCAAACCCAGCTTACTGCCATTACTGAATTACGTCACCCCTCGTAAATAGATTACTTAATGGCCGCCATAGAATATGGTTAAATAGGATGTATCACTGGCGGCCATTGATTCACATCTTATCGAATTCGCAAATAAAATCTCATAAGGCACACAATAACATTAAAAAATCTGAACCCTGACATTGCTCATGCTTACTGGTTTATTACACAGTGCAATCAAGACCTTCAATACACGATGCTTTAATAAATAGATATTGGCAAACCCATTAGCGCCGGGAAAAATTTATTTTATGCGATATGGGCATTTTTATTTTAGTCACAGCCAAAGAGAAATCTAAGCAGAAAGAATATCAATAAGATTTAATCTGACAGATATCTGTATTATGTATAAACAATCAGTCACTGTCAGATCAAATTTAGGCTAGTATAACATTGATAAAAAGAAGAGGTTTTGCTTACTTAACTGTGGCCTCAGTTTGCCAGACTAAGCCATTGTCGCTCTATCTTCCATCGCCTGTCGCCATCCTCCTAACCAATGAGAACGGGCATCTAATGAATAATAGGGGCAATGCTCCCTTGGACGTCCTAAAATGCCTGCATGATACCCTTTCGATAACGCACGTGCTAAACGATCCCGTTTCTGTCTCTTCATGCTTTACTTACCTCATAAGCTATATCAGTAGAAAGAAAACAGTGGTTGTCCTTCATCCAACCACAATTTAGAAATACCCCTATAAGTTTTGAAAATCAAGTCAAGAAATTCATATTAATGTAATATTTGTTATAATCCGCACAAAAGAATCGATAACAGGCTAATAATAAAGAGAAATTTTTATATTGCTGATAATATTTATCTTCTCCGAGCATAAAGGGCTTTACGATCGGAGAATGACAAAGGTTATGTCTGGGAAGCTAATTGACTGGCAATAGCTTGTGCCAACCGACTCCATCCTTTTGCCAGTGTGCGAACTAAATCATCGTAACCATCTTCTTCCTGTTTCAGCTCTAGATTAAAAGGCCATTTAACGACACGCCCCTGACGGGTTAAAGTCCAATAACCTTGTAAAATCACCTTACCGTCATAACGGCCATGAAAACCAGTGATTCTCACATCTAAAGTCTCCGGTTTACTAACCAATGGTTGGGCAGAAACCAAACGCTGGGGTAATGCCATAGTTAATTCAGCTACCAGCACTTGCTGTAGCTGCTGCTCCAGCGGGCCTGCCCACAAATGATTCACCGCACTGACATAACTAACATCACTGCTTTGATATACCACACCGGAGGATGCCAGATAATCGGACAGTATAATCCGTTGTACCCACAACTGGTGATCATGCTGTATAACAGCACTATTCTGTGGTGCGATTGCTACTACCGGCAATTGGTAATAAGTTTTTTCCGGCTGATTGCTACAAGCCGAAATAAAAATCACTAAAATTAACGCCCATCTTTTCATCATTTTTTAGCCTTCTTCGGTTCAGGATCGTCAATTGGCTTAGCTTCAAAAACTAACGCGTTGCTCTTATTATTTAGTGTTCTCAAAACAGGCCGCAACTCACTCAATACTTGATCCAGTCGCTGCATATTATCTAACATCTTGTTATAAACGGGTGAACCCGGCTGAAAACCTTGCATACTGCGGTTAAATTCCTGCAATGTTTTCTGTATATCTTTTGGCAGATCTTTGGTTTCAGAATTAGCCAGTACCTTATTTAATTCATCAAGGGCTTGCTGCGCTTTTCTAATTGCTTTCTGACTTTCTTCCAGCGTTCGGGTAGCCTGATTAAACATTGGCTCAACTGGCATGCTATTAATTTTGTCCAGCGCTGAAATGACCTTATGTTGAATTTGAGCAAGACCACCACTGATTGTTGGTAATAATTGATAACCGGAAATTTCATGCGGACCAGTCCACCCTTTTTCATTCGGGTAGAAATCCAAATCAATAAATAACGCTCCAGTCAGCAAGTTTCCTGATTTAAGCGAAGCACGCAGGCCACGTTTAGTTATACTATTTAGCTCTTTCTCAACATCAAATCCTTCACCCAGCTCTTTTTCAAAGCGTCCTGGTTCAATAGAGATAAGGACCGGAATGCGAAAATCATTATCTAATCGCTGTTTCATCTCCTCTGAATAGAATGGCACTTTTGCCACAGTCCCCATGCGAATGCCACGGAACTCTACTGGCGCCCCCGGCTGTAATCCACGAACTGAATCAGAAAAGAGCAACAGATAATCTTTATGTTCGGTATATAAAGAATCCTGAATACTTTTTTGGTTATCGAAGAGTTTGTAAGTAATTTTTTCTTTAACTGGCTCGCCCAATTCCCAGCCTTTAGGTACATCAAAACTGACACCACCACCAAACAGTGTTGATAATGAAGCCATTTCAACGCGCACCCCCTGAGAAGACAGATCAACAGTGATACCACTGTCTTTCCAGAAACGAACATTAGTTGTCAATAAGCCATCATAAGGTGCATTAATAAACAATTGATAACGCATCAAGTGGGATTTCGGTTCAAATTCACCGGTTTCAACAGAGCCAACTCGATAGCCACGAAACAGCACCGGATCACCCGGATTGAGTTGACCCGCTTTATCACTGCTCAAGATTACACGGATACCTTTTGCATCAGGTGAGGCCAATGGAGGTGAGGCCAGCAAATAAAATTTATCTTCTTCATCGCCAAGTGTGCCCGGTTGAAGCTCAATAAAAGCTCCAGAGAGGAGAGTACCAAGACCAGATATTCCATCACGACCAATCTGCGGTTTCACTACCCAAAAAGCGCTGTCACTACGCAATAGGTTTTCCATTCCATCATGCAAACGAGCCTTGATAATAACCTGGCTAAGGTTATCACTTAGCATAACCCTCTCAACCACACCAATGTCCACGCTGCGGCTTTTAATTTTAGTTTTGCCGGCTTCAATCCCTTCTGCGTTGGAGGTAATCAACGTTACTTCCGGTCCTTGGTGGCTAAAATGGTAAAACAATACCCAAGCACCAATAAGCACTGTCACAATCGGCACAATCCAGACTGGTGACCAACTTTTAATTTTGTCGATTTTAGCCTGACTCTGGTCTTCAACTTTATCCGTCACCTTGACACTCCTTCATTGCCTTATAACGAATGTTTAACGTTGGCTCTATCCCAAATTAAACGCGGATCAAATGTCATTGCCGCAAACATAGTAAGGATCACAACTAAAGAAAAAATAATCGCCCCCATAGCAGGGTAAATACTCATCAGTTTTCCCATACGCACCAATGATGACAATATTGCGATAACAAATACATCAATCATTGACCAGCGTCCGACAAATTCCACAATTTCATAAATAAAATGCATTCGAGCGGAATCGCGCTTACCGTGGCCTTTAGCATCCCAACACAACCAACCAATTGCCAACATTTTCAGTGATGGCACCATAATACTGGCAATAAAAATGACTAAAGCTACAGGATATGAACCTATACTCCACAGTAATATCACCCCAGCCATGATAGTGGAATCACTCTGATTTCCAAGCGATTCTGTCACCATCATTGGCAAGACATTCGCGGGAATATAAAGCATTAAAGCAGTAACTAGCAGCGCCATTGTCCATTGCAAGCTGTTACGTCGACGAGCATGTCCACGAGTATGGCAACGTGAACATATCAGCTGGTCTACCGGTAAAATAGCTGTACAACACTGACATAGCCGCACCCCCTGTACCAAACCTGACTTCCCTGCCTGCAACGATATATCTACCTTAGGCGCAGCCCCAATCTGGTTCCATAACCAATGACGATCCAAGCACTGAAACGCTCTTACCTGAAGCAAACAGAACAGACAATATGGCAAAAAACTCAAACCCAACCCGATATCACCATAAGCTATCAATTTGACGAAGCTGACTAATACTCCTACCAGAAAAATTTCAACCATACACCAGTTTTTCATCTGAAACAGAATTCTGGCCAGCCAGATCCTTATTTTCTGAGACATAGCAACGTCCTGGCACAGCAAGATAATCGCTATCATACAAAATGTAGGTACCAGTTGAACACAAAACAGGAAGAAGATTCCTATGCTGGCATAATCTTCATTGAACATCGTCTGTGGGATTTGAGATAAAGTAATTTCGCTGTCAATTCCTGTCACACTCATGCTGACAAGCGGAAACAGACAAGCAATTAATAGCATGAATAATGCGCTGATTGCATAACCTGTTGGTTGGTGTTTAGGCTCCTTCCACCATGCGATTAATATCGTTTTACAACGAGGACAAACCGCCTTCGTTCCTTGCTCCCATTCGGGTAGTGCCACCAGCAAGTCACATTGAGGACACAATACCATTTCATGATGATGGTTATTGGAACACAAGGTTTTTCTCCTATCAGGGGAAATCGGAAATATTCACAGAATCACACTTAGAGGAATCCCACGACATGATTCTGTAAATAATGATGACTATCAACCGTTTTTCAATGTTTCCAATTCCTGCCAGCGCTCAAAAGCAGTTTCTAATGCTTGCTCTTTCTCAGACAGTTCAGTTAGTACTTTTTGAGTCACTACATGAGGTTGATTAAAAAATTCAGTATCACTCACTTGAGATTGTAATTGCTCAATCTCTTCTTCCAATTTCTCCAGCAATGACGGAAGTTGTTCTAGTTCACGTAACAAATGATAACTCATTTTATTACCTGAACGCTTTAGTGACTCCTTAGCTTTCTCTATTTTGATTTCTGTTCGCGGTTTTTTTTCACCTTGTTGGCGTAACGATACAGTCTGCTCACGCTGTTGCTGAGCATCATAATAACCACCAACATAGTTATTAATCACACCATTACCTTCAAAAATCCAACATTCTGTCACTGAATTATCAACAAATTGACGATCATGGCTGACCAGTAATACAGTACCGTTATAACTATCTACCAGCTCCTCCAGCAACTCCAGTGTTTCCACATCCAGGTCGTTGGTTGGCTCATCAAGCACTAGCAAATTGCTGGGTTTCAGAAATAGACGCGCCAGTAACAACCGGTTCCTTTCACCACCAGAAAGCGCTTTAACCGGTGTCATTGCCCGTTTGGGATGGAACAGAAAATCTTGTAAATAACCCAAAACATGACGGGGACGGCCATTTACCATCACTTCCTGTTTACCTTCGGCCAAGTTGTCCATCACCGTTTTTTCAGGATCAAGCGCCGCACGATGCTGATCAAAATAGGCAATCTCTAATTTAGTACCACAACGAACTCGGCCACTATCAGGTTGCTGATCACCTAACATTAGTTTCAATAAAGTTGTTTTACCGCAACCATTTGGTCCCACAAGTGCAATTTTATCGCCACGCTGAATCTGAGCACTGAAATTATCGACTAATTTCCTGTTGCCAATCTGATAATTAACATTTTCCAGCTCGAACACAATTTTGCCGGAACGGCTTACTTCTTCCATCTGTATTTTGGCTGTTCCCATCACCTCACGGCGTTGAGAACGTTCAACACGTAATGCTTTCAATGCTCTAACGCGCCCTTCATTACGGGTACGACGCGCTTTAATCCCCTGGCGAATCCATACTTCTTCCTGCGCTAGCTTGCGATCAAATTCAGCATTCTGCATTTCTTCCACACGCAGCGCTTCTTCTTTGCCCTCAAGAAACTCATCGTAATTACCCGGCCATGAAACCAATTTACCGCGATCTAAATCAACAATACGGGTTGCCATACTGCGAATAAATGAACGATCATGGGAAATGAAAACAATACTGCCCTGAAAATCTTTCAAGAAATTTTCCAGCCACTCAATCGTATCAATATCCAGATGGTTAGTTGGTTCATCAAGAAACAAAACTTTTGGTGAACTGACCAGTGCCCTTCCCAATGCAGCTTTACGCAACCAGCCGCCAGAAAGAGAAGAGAGCTTCTCTTCCGCAGGTAAGGAGAGCTGTTTCAATACGTCATTAATACGGCTGTCCAACGACCATAACCCACGGATATCCAACACCTCCTGCAATTCTGCCAGACGGCTGAGATTTTTCTCACTTGGGTCCTGCTCCACTATGTGGGAAACCTGATGGAACGCTTTAATATATTTGGCTTGCTCCTGAACACCTTCGGCGACAAAATCAAAAACCGTCCCTTCCACGTCACGAGGGGGGTCTTGCTGTAATCGGGCAACAACCAGATCCTGCTCATAAATAACCTGACCATCATCCAGTGATTGTTCTTTTGCTAATACCCGCAACAAAGTGGATTTTCCTGCGCCATTACGGCCAACCAGACAAACCCTTTCATTTTTTTCTATATGCAATTCTGCATTATCAAGTAATGGCGCATCACTGAATGACAACCAAGCACCAGATAAATTGATTAATGACATAATAATTATTTTTCCTCACCAGCATGACGTAATAGCCAGCAGTTATGAATCTGACGGTTACGGGCAAAATCCTGCGACTGGGTTTTGCTGGTGATTTCTTCTGCCACCAAGCCAATTTTTTCCAGCTCAGAAAAATCCATTTTAAAACCGCGTTTATTATTGGAAAACATCAACGTTCCACCACGACGTAACAGGCGTTTAAGCTGCTTCATCAACATGATATGGTCGCGTTGTACATCAAACGTATCTTCCATCCGTTTAGAATTGGAGAAAGTTGGCGGATCAATAAAAATCAAATCAAATTGTTCGCAGGTCTGAGCCAGCCATGCGAGACAATCAGCCTGAATTAAACGGTGCTGACGACCTGTCAACTCATTAACCTGTAAATTCCGTTCAGCCCACTCAAGATAAGTACGGGACATATCTACCGTTGTTGTTGAACGAGCACCTCCTAACCCAGCATGCACAGTCGCTGATCCGGTATAGGCAAATAGATTCAGAAAATCTTTCCCTTCACTCATTTCACCTAACATTTTCCGGGCAATACGATGGTCAAGGAACAGGCCGGTGTCCAAATAATCAATTAAGTTGACCCAAAATTTTGCGTCATACTCATTTACCAGAAAGAATTCTTGTTTTTCTGCCATCTTTTCATACTGGCTCTTGCCTTTCTGACGCTGACGGGTCTTGAGCACTAATTGATTTGATGAAAGCCCAAGAACCTGCATCGTTGCACTGATAACATCAAACAAACGCTGACGCGCCTTATTAGCATCAACACTTTTTGGTGGAGCATATTCCTGAATCACCACTTTATCCGCATAATAGTCAACAGCAACGTTATATTCGGGTAAATCGGCATCATACAGACGATAGCAATCAATCCCTTGTTGTTTTGCCCATTTAGTTAATTTCTTTTCATTTTTGCGAAGGCGATTGGCATAATCTCCCGCTATATCTATCTCTGATGAGTGCGGTTTATCTGATAATTGATAGTTTTTCTGTACACAATCCAGTGGACCATTTTTGGCTTTAAACTCACGTTCAGCCCGTAATTGCAGACAGCTTAACAATTCAGGTGAGGCACTAAACAGAGACAGACGCCAACCAGGAAAACGACTTCTCATCACCCGTCCAAATAAACTGTGCAATGCAATCAATGCTGGCTCACTTTCCAGACGTTCGCCATATGGTGGATTACTTAATACGGTTCCGGCAGAACCTTCGGGTAACGGGTTTTCCAAACGGCTGGCATCACCTTGCTGGAAAGTTATCAATGCTGCAACCCCTGCTCTGCGGGCATTTGACCGCGCCATATCCAGCACTCTGCGATCAATATCAGAACCAAAGAAACGAGCAGTTGTTTCCTGAAGACCTTTACGGAAACGAACTTGTGCTTCTGCCGTTACCTCAGTCCAAATTTCTTTATCATGCTTCAACCAAGCCGCAAAACCCCAGTTATTGCGATATAACCCCGGAGCACGATCAGCCGCCATCATTGCGGCTTCAATCAATAACGTGCCCGAACCACACATGGGATCGACCATCGGAGTACCAACCTGCCAACCTGAACGCACGATAATCGCTGCGGCCAAGTTTTCTTTCAACGGAGCCTGACCAGCAAGATCTCGATAACCACGAATATGCAAACCTTCACCACTCAAATCTAGAGCAACACTGGCTTTCTCTTTATTCAAGAAAACATTAATGCGAATATCAGGCTGTTGCTTTGCCACATTTGGACGCTGATCCAACTTACGAATAAAGCTATCGACAATGGCATCTTTAACTTTGAGTGCGCCATATTGAGTATTCCGAATCTCTTCATTCGTGCCACTGAAATGCACGGAGAAAGTGCTGTCTACAGAGAAAATCTGGCTCCAATCAACAGACTGAACCCCAAGATAGAGATCTAAGTCGCTATAAACATTAAATTCGTTTAGTGGTAGCAAAATACGTGATGCCAGCCTGCTCCACATCAGACTTTTATACATCACTCTATCGTCACCTTGAAAATGAACTCCTCCCTGCACAATTTTGCATGATTGCGCACCCAGCATTTCCAGTTCGTTCTTTAAAAGTTCTTCTAATCCACGCGCCGTACTGGCAAACAGAGAGTTCATATTGTGTATCACCAAAAAGAAAATTGTTACGCATTATAGCTAATCCGGGTGACATGTCATAAAGTTGCTCACGCTGAAAAAATGTTTCATGGAGATTAATGGATGATAACTTTGTCTCGCCTGTACACTCACCCGGTAAAGTCTATGCGTGGTTTGCAACTTTCCCATGCATTAGTTCGTGAAAGCGGCCTTATATTTGACCGCAATTTTATGATCACGACTACAGACGGGACTTTTATTACTGCTCGTAAGTATCCCCAGATGCTGCTGTTCACTCCTGCTATTTTAAACAACGGTATTTATCTGCATGCACCTAACGGCGAAAATGCCACAGTGCTCTATAGCGATTTCCAGCCAGAGCAGCAACCTACTGAAGTATGGGGAAATCATTTTACAGCACTCATTGCCCCGGAAGCCATTAACCAATGGCTAAGTGGTTTTTTTGACACTCCAGTGCAATTACGCTGGTTAAGCCATGAATTAACTCGCAGGGTAAAAAAACACCCTGAAGTTCCATTATCATTTGCTGATGGTTATCCATTTTTGCTTATTAATGAAGCTTCATTTCATTTATTACAACAACGTTGCCCCGCTAGTATTAGATTAGAACAATTTCGCCCAAATATTGTTATTACCGGTGCAGAGGCATTTGCAGAAGACAGTTGGCAATCAATCCAGATTGGGGATGTTATTTTTGACTTACCTAAACCATGTAGCCGCTGTATTCTAACAACTGTCAGCATTGATAAAGGAATTAAAAATCCAAACGGAGAACCCTTAGCAACCTTGCAATCATTCCGTACCGCAGAAAACGGTGATATCGATTTTGGTCAGAACCTCATTGCCCGTTCAAGTGGTATTATTCGCGTCGGGGATAATGTAACTATATTAGCTAAAAAAGATCCCCGTAAATATGGCAATAGTGAAAAAGTTGACAACATCGATGCACCAAAAACAAATAATCAAATTGTAACTATTGAATATAATGGGCAAACCTTTACAGGTAATAATCAACAAATCATTTTAGAACAACTGGAACAACAAGGAATAAGAGTGCCTTACTCATGTCGGGCGGGTATATGTGGATGCTGTAAAATCTCTTTAGTGAAAGGAGAGGTTTCTCCTTTAAAAGCCACCGCAATTAAAAATGATGGTTATATTCTAGCTTGCTGCTGTATCCCAAAGAATAATCTTATTCTTAAAAGTAATACACAGAATAGATCTTAAATTCAAATAAAACCGCAGTGCCATGAATTGGCACGCGGATAATTACATGAATTGCAGCCACCACAAGCCTTGAGCCGCTCTATCCTATGTTAAAAGGTTGCCGAACCAATTTATCTCACAGGGACACCATACCTTCACCAGCGTGATACTTCGTTAACAAGTAGAAGCAATCAGGCACTAAAGAACATATTCGCTACCCCAATCCCATTTCTTAATCGTCAATTTTTGTCCTCCATCTCCATTTTGGTACTAACACAGACAACTAACTAAAAGTGGAGAAAATCAAGAAATCAGCACATGTAATAATTTCACATAAAAGTCAATAATATTGATTATCACTATAATGAATTATTTATTACTATAATGAATTTGTGACAGTCGTCATAAAATGATTACACTCTGAGTCAGGAGCTAGCGCAATTCAATCAAAACAATATTAAGGAGCAAATCATGGCACGTATTGTCATTGCAGCGGTCGCAACACCCGGGCATATCTATCCGATGTTAAAGATTGCTGAATCACTGATAGCACAAGGACATCAGGTAACAATGCTCACCGGTGCGTTATTTCGCCAACAAGTCGAAGCTTTAAACGCACAATTTGCCCCTTTTGATGAACAAATAGACTTTGACTACCGTCATTTAGAACAACATTTCCCTAACCGTGCTCAGCTTCCTCCGGGAAATGTACAAATGGCACTCGCATTCAAGAACTTTTTCTCCGCCCCAATCCCACTTCTCGATCGTCAACTGCGACAAATCATTCGTGAACAACAAGCGGAATTGCTTATAGCCGAAAACTGCTTTTACGGCATATTACCTCTGCTGCAAAAAGAAAAAGCCCATCGTCTTCCAGTAATAGTTGTTGGCATAACGCCTTTGGCTTACTCTTCGAAAGATTCGGTTTTCTGGGGACCACGTATCCCGCCCGCAGTATTACCACCAGAATTGACACATGAACAACTCGTAGATGAAACCAATCAACAGCTAATAGCCGAAGTGCAGGATAGTTTCAATGATGCATTAGTTCAGTCAGGCGGCTCTGCGTTAACCAGACCTTTCAATGATGAAATAATTTTTGGTGCTGATCGCTTTTTACAACTCTCAACCCTGGCATTTGAATACCCACGAGAAGGATTGCCTGATACAGTCCATTTTATTGGGCCGCTTCCTAACCCTGCACCGACAGTAGCATCACCTCAGTTATGGGAAGAAGATGATCCACGCCCATTGATTATAGTCACTCAGGGTACTATTTCTAATATTGATTTAAATCAGTTGATTCTCCCCACATTACACGCATTAGCTACATTACCAGTGCGTATATTGGCAACCACCGGTGGTAGATCTGTAGAAACACTGAGTAAGAACATACCTGAAAATGCACGCGTTGAAGAATTTATTTCATTTGAGCATTGGCTGCCACAAGCTTCACTACTGATATCCAACGGGGGTTACGGAACCATTAATTACGCTCTTAGCCATGGTACACCATTACTCATTGCAGATGCAGGAGAAGGTAAGCAGGAAGCGGCCTTTCGTGTCGTATGGGCTGGATGCGGAATTAACCTAGAGACAGCACACCCCACTGAATCTCAACTGAAGCAAACAGTGGAAAATATGTTAAATACAGACTTGTTTAAACAACGTGCACAAATTGTCCAAAAAGATTACACAAGACATGATGCATTAACAGCAATATCCCATCACGTAGAACAATTAATTCTTGAACAAAGCCGCATTAACTAAGCCCTAGATACTTCATCCTTCCTCTCCATTTTGGCGCTAACACAGGCTAAAAGGCGGGGAAATCAACATATTTAATAACCTCATAAAAAAATAAACCTAAGTGATTATTGTCATAATTAATTATTATAACTACAATGAATTTATGACAGTAGTCATAAAATAATCACACTTTGAGTCAGGAGTTAACGTAATTAAATCAAAACAGTATAAGGAGTAAGTTATGGCACGTATTGTCATTGCAGCGGTCGCCACACCCGGGCATGTCTATCCGATGTTAAAGGTAACTCAATCACTGATAGCACAAGGACATCAGGTAACTGTATTCACTGGCGCGTTATTTCGCCAACATGTGGAAAATTTAAACGCAGAATTTATCCCTTTTGATGAAAAAATAGACTTTGATTACCGTCACTTAAAGCAACGTTTTCCTGACCGAGCGCACCTTCCGCCAGGAAATCTGCAAATGGCGCTAGCGTTTAAAGATTTCTTCTGTAGTCCAATCCCATTCCTCGACCGACAATTACAACAAATCATCCATGAACAGCAAGCAGAATTACTTATAGCCGAGAACTGCTTTTATGGCATATTGCCACTGCTGCAAAAAGGAAAAGCTCATCGCCTTCCAGTGATCATCATTGGCATAACGCCTCTGGCTTACTCTTCGAAAGACTCCATTTTCTGGGGACCACGTATCCCACCCGCATTATTACCATCAGAATTGACCCATGAACAACTCGTGGATGAGGAAGCCCGACAACTAATAACCGAAGTACAGGATCGCTTTAATGACGCATTAGCTCAGTCAGGATGCACTACGTTAACCAGATTTTTCAACGATGAAGTCATCTTCAGCTCTGATCGCTTTTTGCAACTTTCAACCCTGGCGTTTGAATACCCACGAGAAGGATTGCCTGATACAGTCCATTTTATTGGCCCACTCCCCAACCCCGCACCGAAAATAGAATCACCTCAATTATGGGAAGAAGATGATCCACGTCCACTAGTTATAGTCACTCAAGGCACCATGTCCAATACCGATCTAAACCAGTTAATTTTCCCTACATTGCGAGCACTGACCACATTACCTGTACGTGTATTGGCGACCACCGGTGGCAGATCGGCAGAAATACTGCGAGAGAACATACCTGACAACGCACGCATCGAAGAATTTATCTCATTTGAGTACTGGCTACCGAAAGCTTCATTACTAGTATCCAACGGGGGTTACGGAACCATTAATTACGCCCTCAACCACGGTACACCATTGCTCATTGCCGATACAGGAGAAGGTAAACAAGAGACAGCGTTTCGCGTCGTATGGGCTGGATGCGGTATTAATCTGGATACAGCACAACCTGCTGAATCTCAGCTTAAGCAAGCAGTGGAAAATATGCTAAGTACAAATTTGTTTAAACAACGCGCCCAAATCGTCCAAGACGATTACGCCAGTCACGACGCATTGGCAGCAATATCCAATCACGCAGAACAATTAATCCTCGAACGAAACCGCGCTAATTAACTCCTTAATATATTATCTCTCCTCCTCATCTTGAGACTCATGTTATCCAGAGGGGGAGCTATTAAAATGATTCTTAATATATTTCCCACGCCTGCTTCAAATGAGTGAACTGTAGCTATTACATATATACCCGTTATCTTTCAAGTTGCCTCTTTGTTGGCTGCACTCTCTCACCCCGGTCACAGTGTTATCTATGACATAGTTATCTATGCTCCCGGGGATTCGCCGCCCTTGCCGTCGCGATCCATCTTGAAATCCATTGGGTATAACAGGTAAGTTTCTGTGATGATAGCTAACAGATGATTTTAGGACACAAGAAAAAAGCGACTTTGCTCTTAGAAAGAGAATAGAACAACTAGATCTTAAACTCCAATCATACCGCAGCGCCATAAATTGGCATACAAACAGGTTCCACAAATGGCATCAATCTGTCATTCATAATCTTAATTGGATCGCAAAAATTCATTACCCGATCAGATAACGTTAATTGCGGTTGAGCTAGCAAGCAAAGGCTCGCACTATCCCCGGCTTCTGCTACCAAAAATATAGCATCGGTTCCACAGTCCAGAAGCCGTACCTGGATCAACTCCCCGTGTACAGGCTTTTCCATCATAGCAAAACGAGAAAAATACCAGCTTCTTGGCATTTGTGGCTTAATAAAGCGAAAAGCCACTAACGCATTAAGAATTAATTCAGCCCTGAATTCATCTGAAATATTAATTCGGCGTGCCTGTTCTTCAAAACAATAATAAAGCGTCGCATCTTCTACAGAAAACGACACTTCTCCCATTGCATAGGGTGTCAGCATCTTTGCAGGAAAACAGGAACGAAAAACCATACCATTAGACAGATCAAGCATTACACGGTCATGGTCAGCATCAAAATACCAGCGCCATTGGTCATCAGGTTTAATTTTCATGGGTTATCCTTTTATGCCAAAAAGCTTACATCTCTAAACAGATTGTAAATAACTTGCCTGCTATTCAGTGAAATAAGTCCTGTCATAATTAAAAGACATGCGAAGATACAGATAAAATTTAGGTAATCAGAGCGAATATAGACGAGTTGGGGGCAAAAATAAACCCCCAATGATAAATTACCAGAAAAATTCAGATATGATTGACGATATCTTTGATTAATTTTGGCCCATGATAGATAAACCCTGAGAAAATCTGTATTAAAGAAGCCCCGGCTGCTATTTTTTCTCTAGCCGCAGTCAGTGAATCTATTCCGCCAACACCAATAATAGGAATCTCACCTTTTAATTCTTGCGATAATCGACGAATAATTTCTGTACTACGTAATTGAACCGGTCGCCCACTTAATCCACCAGCTTGTTGGCAATAGTTAAGTCCTTCAACTAATTTCTTGTCTAATGTTGTATTCGTTGCAACAACACCATCGATATTATGACGAATCAAACTATCTGCAATTTGCACCAACTCCGCTTCAGAAAGATCCGGTGCGATTTTTACCGCAACCGGGACATATTTTTGATATTTTTGTTGAAGCTCACTTTGTTTATCTTTAATCGCAGAGAGTAAATCATCCAGCGCTTCGCCGTATTGTAATGTTCTTAAACCCGGCGTGTTCGGTGACGAGATATTAATCGTAACATAGCCAGCATAAGGATAAACTTTATCCATACAGATTAAATAATCATCTTTCCCATGATCTACTGGCGTATCCTTATTTTTGCCAATATTGATCCCAATAACCCCACCATATTTCGTTTTTTTGACATTTTCCACTAGGTTATCAACACCGAGGTTATTGAAGCCCATACGGTTAATTAACCCTTCTGCTTCAACGATACGAAACAATCTTGGTTTATCATTTCCTGCCTGAGCACGTGGAGTCACAGTACCAATTTCAATAAAGCCAAATCCCATTGCACCAAATGCATCAATACAATCGCCATCTTTATCAAGACCTGCCGCCAGACCAAGGGGATTTTTAAATGACAGGCCCATGCAGGTAACAGGTTTTGTAGCAACTGACTGATGGATAAGAAATTCGAAAGGAGTACCGGTAATACGTTTGAGCTGGCGGAAAGTTAACTCGTGCGCTCGTTCCGGATCAAACTGAAACAACGCCTTCCTGATTAGTGGGTAGCACATCATCCTCAACCTGTTAATTAATTCATAAACACTAAGTTATAAAAACAAAACTAATACGTTTCTATACACATTCATGTAACACTTAGAAATTCTTGAACGACACAATGCTCATTGCTAATCTCCAAGAAATCCTGTCAAGAGATTAACCGAATAGCGTGGGTTGAGGCTACAGAAATATGCTCACCAGAAGCAAATTTTTTCCATCCGTGACTAAAACTGTCGTTTAGCTGCCTTTAAATAGTAAAAACATACCATTAAGGATACAAAAATTAACTGCTATTTCAGTGTGTTACCCTACTTTCTTCCCCAAGATTAAAAACGCATCGAAAGGTTAAAAAAACCTGCGAAATTTTTATAAAATCCCAAAGTATCAAAAGCATCTTGCTAAAGTACATACGGAGTTTTTCCACCTTTAATAAAGGTATGATTATCCAATATTTAAAACTTTCCCCCTACAAGAGTTAAGTAAGATCATTTTAAATTAGTACAGATTCATTTCGCTATTGAATAATGCTTCATATAATGATAAAAAAATGGAGATTATTTTATCTTCTATTGTAATAGAAGGAAATCTTAAATAAACTGTGACTTTGAATCATATGAAAAAATTAATCCTTGTTATCTCCATCTCTTTACTTTCAGGCTGTGCAATTAGTTTAACAAAGCCTATGGAAGATTATTCAGGTACTGATTATGCCAGAATTAGAGTCAGAAATTACCTCCCACCACTGACATTGGAAACTTACGAAAAATCGGGGGAATGTTTTAAGCTTGTTGACCTCAGGACTCTAACGGCTGGTATTAACTTTATTGGCATTAAATCAACATACAATAAAAAAATACCAGGTATGACTCCTCCGTCACTGCACATGCAAGGTGCAGACGCTCTTGAGTATATTATTAAAGCAAATCAACATATGAGTATTACTTCCCAAGAACACACTTACAGGTCTCCGAGCGGATACATGTCAAGCTTTTTTATTCCTGAAGTTGGTCACGATTATGACATATATCCACATGAATTGAATGTAATCATTAAAGATCTATCAAGTAAAAATGGCTATCGAAATTGGAATGACGACGATAAAGAGTGTAAATACAAAACAAGCCTATTGGGCGGTAGAAATTACGAATAACTGTTACCTTTTTTACTACAATAGCCCTCTCTCTATGAGGGCAACAAACCTCTGCTTATCTTTAGCTCTGTTTTCAATTCCAAATTGAATTTTCAAATAATTGCACATCAACCTTCAATTGGCATCACATCTATTTTGCACCGATAAATAGGGAATATCTGTATGAAAATCACTGTGCAACCTAGTAGGTAATTAGATTTCACTAAGGTGATAAAATTTTTATTAAGCGCTGAACACCTTAATAAAAGCTGATCCGAAAGTAAATAATTGCAAGGAACTTATTATCCAGAAAATAAAGCTGAAAGAATATCGGGCTAAATAACCATTAGCCCGATAAACAGTGATCAGCTTTCTAACGCCTTGGTAATTTTCTCAAACAAATCACCAGACAGATTTTCCAACCCTTTTAACTGTTCCAACACACTACGCATCATATCTTTACGTTTATCGTCATAACGCTTCAAGCGCATCAACGGTTCAATTAAACGGGAAGCAACCTGCGGGTTACGACTGTTAAGATCAGTCAAAATTTCCAACAAGAATTGATAGCCACTACCATCTTCAGCATGGAATGCCACCGGGTTGTGAATAAATGTTCCAACCAGCGCACGCACTCGGTTTGGATTCCCTATGCTAAATGATCGATGATTCAGAAGATTGCGCACATTAACCAGAACATCTGCTGACGGGCTACTTGCCTGTAAGCCAAACCATTTATCCATAACCAAACCATCTTGATGCCAGCGCTCATCAAATTCCGCCATCAGTTGATCACAGGAAGGCAATTCCGCTACTACCGCAGCAAATAACGCAGCGAGTGCATCAGTCATATTGTCAGACTGGTGATATTGATTTGATACCAGCTTATCAGCCTGAGCTTGATGACCAAAAGCCAGATAATATAAACAAATATTACGCAGAGAGCGCTTGGCTATATCTTGGTGATCGACACGATATGCACCAATATTGATGGCGTTATAAACTGCCGCAAACTCATCAGCCATTTCCTGAGCCAAAGTACGGGTAGTTGCATCCAGAACTTCATGAATTGCTTTTGGATCAATAATCGTAAACAATTCCGCTATCTCACTTTCTGATGGCAAAACCAGAATCAGAGCAGCCAAAGCAGGATCAATATCCTTATCTAATAACACTGTACGGAAAGCATCTACCACATGCATTGGCAGTTCAATCGGCAGCTTCTGCTGGTAACGAATAACATTCAGCTTGATATAGTTTGCCATCAACGACTGAGCAGCATCCCAGCGCGAAAATTCATTACGGGCATACTTCATCAGGAATACCAATTGCTCATCACTAAATGGGTAATCTAGCTTCACCGGCGCTGAGAATTCACGTAATAAAGAAGGGACTGGCAATGACGGCACATTATCAAATACAAACGTCTGCTCTGCATTGGTTACATTCAGCACATGGTGTACTGGCTGACCATTATAATACAGTGGAAGCACACGGCCTTTACTGTCATAGAGTTCAATATCCAACGGAATATGCAGAGGTTGTTTCTCTTTTTGATCAGCTGTAGGTGGTGTCATCTGACTGACATGCAACTTGTACTGCTGTTTTTCTGCATCGTATTCATCACGGACTGTCAGCACTGGTGTACCAGATTGGCTATACCAGCGGCGGAAAAGTGACAGATCCACATTTGATGCATCTTCCATTGCCTGAACAAAATCATCACATGTTGCAGCACTACCGTCATGACGATGAATATAAAGCTGCATCCCTGCCTGAAATTGTTCTTCACCCAGCAAGGTGTGAATCATGCGAATAACTTCTGCCCCCTTTTCATACACAGTCAGCGTATAGAAGTTATTCATCTCAATCACTTTATCGGGACGAATGGGGTGAGCCATTGGGCTACCATCTTCAACAAATTGCGCTGAACGCATAACGCGCACATTATCGATACGATTAACAGAGCGTGAGCCGAGATCAGAGCTGAATTCCTGATCACGGAAGACAGTCAGTCCTTCTTTCAGGCTAAGCTGAAACCAATCACGACAAGTAATACGGTTACCTGTCCAGTTATGGAAATATTCATGGCCGATCACTGCTTCTATGTTAAGGTAATCTTTATCAGTCGCAGTTTCAGATTTTGCCAATACATATTTGGAGTTAAAGACATTTAGCCCTTTATTCTCCATTGCGCCCATATTGAAAAAATCCACTGCAACAATCATATAAATATCAAGATCATACTCAAGACCAAAGCGGGTTTCATCCCATCTCATGGCATTTTTCAGGGAAGTCATTGCCCAATCAGCCCGGTCAAAGTTACCGCGATCAACAAACAGCTCCAATGCAACTTCGCGATCGCTACGGGTCGTAAAAGTATCGCGCAGAACATCAAAATCCCCAGCAACCAAAGCAAACAAATAACCTGGTTTTGGGAATGGGTCCTGCCACTTCACCCAATGACGCCCATCATCAGTTTCTCCCTGCTCAACCCGGTTACCATTTGAAAGCAGATACGGATATTTAGATTTATCGGCGGTGATACGAGTTGTAAAACGCGCCAACACATCAGGGCGATCAAGATAATAGGTAATGTGACGGAAACCCTCTGCTTCACATTGGGTACAAAGTGCATCACCAGAAACATACAAGCCTTCAAGAGCCGTATTTTTCGACGGATGGATGGTATTCACAATTTTCAGCGTGAACTGAGCTGGTAGCTGCTCAATGATCAGAACACTCTCCTGCTCACGGTAATGTTCCCACGGTTGACCATTTACATGCAGACTTTTCAGTGTTAAGTCTTCTCCATCTAGCACTAATGACGTTGTTTCATAACTCAGACGTTTTACCTGGCTTATTGCGGTAACTTCTGTGCTATCGGCATCAAGATTAAAATCGAGTTCAATATCAGTAATCGTATAGTCGGGAGCGCGGTAATCCCGGCGATACTTAGCTTGTCGCTGTTGTGTCATAAGAAACCTTTTGGTTCATATTTATGGAATTAATTCAATACTAAATCTTACGCTGCCACAGAAATAGGTTGAATTTCAAGAGCAAAATAACGCACCTTTTGGCGTTAAACATTCATTCAGCACGAGTATGATATTATGTAAAGAATATGTTTGCTCTTTGGTGCTTGTTATCACGCAATGATCAAATAACATGATAACATTTAACTAACAGCCCCTTTTAGCTTCGATCTTTTGGTGAACTTTATGATGTTATGTGACTTCAATAACAAAATAATCTCGGTATACTCTTCCAACTTTATCGATTTAGCTGATATGAATACGCTCCGTGAGGATGCATAACGCGCCATGACCCTAGACGCTACCCTGATTATTAAATCACTGCTTGATACTGACGCTTATAAGCTTCATATGCAACAAGCAGTGTACCACCGCTACAACGACATTCCTGTAGTTGCAGAATTCCGCTGTCGTGGTGATGAACTGCTAGGTGAATATGCCGAAGAATTACGCCATCAGGTTAACATGATGGCTAATCTGGCATTAACCGATGCTGAATTTAATTATCTTGCCAATCTGCCTTTTTTCAAAGCTGATTATCTAAACTGGTTAAAAACTTTTCGGTTTAATCCACAACAAGTCAATATCTCTGTTACAGGTGCCGGTCAATTAGCCATCCGTATTTCAGGATTATGGCATGAAGTCATTATGTGGGAAGTCCCCTTACTGGCATTGATCAGTGAGTTGGTCCACCGCCATCACGCACTGAATAACGCTGCTGAAAATGCAACCAACCAGCTTCGCAAATTGATTAAATTGTTCTATCAAGATGCCAAAGAGGAAGGAATCGATCTCTCCGGTTTTAAACTGATGGATTTCGGCACACGCCGCCGCTTTTCACACAGTGTTCAGCATGCCATTGTCAGTGAACTGCAACAGCATTTCCCTTACCTGATTGGCACTAGCAACTATCAACTTGCACAACAACTTGGACTCACTCCGGTTGGTACGCAAGCACATGAGTGGTTTCAGGCTCATCAACAAATCAGCCCTGAATTGGCAAACAGTCAGCGGGAAGCATTACAAAATTGGCTAAATGAATATCCCAACCAATTAGGTATTGCCCTGACGGATTGCATTACCATGGACGCTTTCCTGCGGGATTTTGACGCCCAGCTTGCCAACAGCTATCAGGGTTTGCGCCATGATTCGGGAGATCCAGTTCAATGGGGTGAAAAAGCCATTGCTCACTATCAAAAGCTAGGTATCGACCCGATAACAAAAACCTTGGTATTTTCTGATAGCTTGGATTTCCAGAAAGCGCTGACGCTCTATCGTCATTTTCACAACCGAATCAACCTGATTTTTGGTATCGGTACACGGCTGACCTGCAATATTCCGGGGGTTAATCCGCTGAATATCGTCATCAAACTTATCGAGTGTAATGGCAAACCGGTAGCAAAACTTTCAGACAGCCCCGGAAAAACCATTTGTGAGGATAATGAATTTGTTAACAGGCTACGGGCTGCTTTTGATATACCCCAGATCAAACAAGCTTGTTAACACAATTTTTATTTGAAAATACATCCGTGCCGCTAGCAGAAAAGTAGCGGCACATCTTAAAAAGACCTTTTTCCCTCTATTTCACCGTTTAAATTAGTGATTTCCTCTTGTTTCCTGAAATATGGCAAGTAACATAGAACAAGTTGCCCCTTAACGGGTATATTCATTTTCACAAACCTGAATTGTATATATATAAAGAAGAGAGAAATTTATGAACGTAGCGCCTGTAGTCGACGTACTGCAAGGTCGGGTTGCGGTTGATAGTGAAGTCACCGTTCGCGGCTGGATACGTACAAGGAGAGATTCTAAAGCTGGTATCTCTTTCCTCGCCGTCTATGACGGTTCCTGCTTTAATCCATTACAGGCCGTCGTTAATAATAATTTGCCCAATTATCAGGATGAAGTTCTGTATTTAACTACTGGCTGTTCGGTAGAAGTGACAGGGACCGTTGTGGCTTCTCTGGGTCAAGGGCAGAATTTTGAACTACAAGCGACAAAAGTTGTGGTTATTGGCAAGGTTGAAGATCCTGACACTTATCCGATGGCAGCTAAACGCCATAGCATTGAATACCTGCGCGAAGTGGCTCACCTGCGCCCACGTACCAACCTGATTGGTGCTGTTGCCCGTATGCGTCATACCCTTGCACAAGCATTGCACCGTTTCTTCCATGAAAACGGTTATTTTTGGGTTTCTACTCCATTGATCACGGCGGCTGACACAGAGGGCGCTGGTGAAATGTTCCGAGTCTCCACACTGGATCTGCAAAATTTGCCTTTAACTGACAAAGGTGAAGTGGATTTCAACGAAGATTTCTTTGGCCGCGAAGCTTTCTTGACGGTATCAGGCCAATTGAACGGCGAAGCATATGCCTGTGCATTAAGCAAAGTCTACACATTCGGTCCGACTTTCCGGGCTGAAAACTCAAACACCAGCCGCCATCTGGCAGAATTTTGGATGATTGAACCAGAAGTTGCTTTTGCTGATCTCAATGATGCGGCATCACTAGCTGAAAACATGCTGAAATATGTTTTCAAAGCCGCATTAGAAGAACGCGCCGATGATCTGCAATTCTTTGCTGAACGTGTAGATAAAGACGTCATCACCCGTCTGGAAAAATTCATCAATGCCGATTTTGCTCAGATTGATTACACCGACGCAGTTGAAATTCTGCAAAACTGCGACCAAAAATTTGAGAACCCTGTATTCTGGGGGGTTGACCTTTCTTCAGAACATGAGCGTTATCTGGCAGAAAAACACTTCCAGGCTCCCGTTGTTGTGAAAAACTATCCAAAAGATATTAAAGCCTTCTATATGCGCATGAACGACGACGGCAAAACTGTCGCGGCAATGGATGTACTTGCACCGGGCATTGGCGAGATTATCGGCGGTTCACAACGTGAAGAACGTTTGGATATGCTGGATAAGCGCATGGAAGAGATGGAGCTGAATAAAGAAGATTATTGGTGGTACCGTGATCTACGTCGCTATGGTACCGTACCTCACTCCGGGTTTGGTCTTGGCTTTGAACGTTTGGTCGCTTATGTGACCGGTGTCCCAAATGTACGTGATGTCATCCCATTCCCACGCACACCGAGAAGTGCCAGCTTCTGATAAACTCGCCAATATAACATTAAAAATTCTTATATAAAAAAGCCAGCTTTTGCTGGCTTTTTTGTTTTTTTATCCCGTTGGCGATCATAAATCTCTCCATATTTACATTTTCACATATATTATTTTCACTTTATTACAAAAATCATCTCTTTGTATCACTTTATTAGTGGATAAAGCCCTCTACCAATGGAAAACTCTGCCCCAACACGGACAGCACCATGTTCTCATAAATAGTTCCAAAGATTTTCTTAAAGGAATTATTTCTTGAAGTAACAAATGTCCGAATCACACCAATGACGGAAATTAATAGAAGGTAACAATTAATGAAGGGTAGTATTCTTGCAGTGGTAATCCCAGCACTGTTAACTGCGGGCGCAACAAATGCCACTGAAATTTATAATAAAGACGGAAACAAACTGGATTTGTATGGTAAAGCTGATGCACGTCATCAATTTTCTAAAGCCTTCCAAAAATCAGATAGTGATCCTAGCCAGAGTGAAGATGGTGATGCAAGCTATGTTCGTCTGGGTTTCAGAGGTGAAACCCAAATCAATAACCAATTGACAGGTTTTGGTCGCTGGGAATACGAAATTCAAGCTAACAACTCAGAAGCAGACGGAGCTAAAGGTAACAAAACCCGCCTGGGCTTCGCTGGTTTGAAGTTTGCTGAATACGGTTCTTTGGACTACGGTCGTAACTACGGTGTTCTCTATGATGTCAACGCCTGGACCGATGTATTGCCAGTATTCGGTGGTGACTCCATGTCTCAGGCCGACACTTACATGACTAATCGTGCGACTGGTGTTCTGACTTACCGTAATACTAACTTCTTCGGCTTGGTTGATGGTCTGAACTTCGCTCTGCAATATCAAGGTAAGAACGATGAAGACAACAAAAATGGTCGTAATTCACTTCGCAAGCGAGGTGATGTCATCAAACCTAATGGTGGTAGTAACGGTGACGGTTTTGGCTTATCTGTAACTTACGATCTGGGATATGGTATCAGCGTGGGTGGTGCCTATTCCAACGCTGACCGTCCTATCATACATGAAAGATTAGTGACGTCTGTCGCTCGCGGTGAAAGAGCCGAAGCATGGAACGTTGGTGCTAAATACGATGCCAACAACATCTATCTGGCTGCTATGTACGGTGAAACCCACAATATGACCTCTTTCGGCTACCAAGATATCGTCTCTGCAAAAACCCGTAACATCGAATTAACCGCTCAATATCAGTTTGATTCAGGTCTGCGTCCATCCCTAGCATATGTTCAATCCAAGGGAACAAATTTTTTTACAAATCAGGACTGGGTAAAATACATTTCCATTGGTTCTTATTACAACTTTAACAAAAATATGTCTGCCTACATTGATTACAAGATCAATTTAGTAAAAGACAACAAATATACCAACTATTTCGAAGTTAATACCCAAAATGCTGTTGGTGTAGGCTTGGTATATCAGTTCTAATTAGCAGAAATAAAATCAAACAGACCTACGGAAAACCCAATTAATACGTTATGGCGTTCATTTAAAGTGAACGCCATTCTTTTTTTCAAGGAATAATAATAATCACACCATTGATTAAAAATAGTACGGCGACTGAGGCAATGTGCAGATAAAAATATCAGCAAATTACGTATAAAAAATTTCATGAAAAATTAACACTTTGTTTTACCTTTTTTACTAAGATCAACAGATACTTTTTCCCTTCACTGACTCCTATTCATTTTCTGCTCTTTTGAACAGCTGGACCAACCAGCGTTCAAAAAATAACCCATCATTTACATTTTGAAACACTTTGTTTCACATTATTACTAAATTCTTTTTTTTATAGCACTTTGTGAGTGGATAAAAATAACAACCAATGAAACACTTGACAGCGAAAAAGACGACACTAAACTCTCACAAATAGTTCCATAGATTTTTAAAGAATTATTTATAGCAGTGGCAGGTGTCCGAATATAACACCAATGAGGGTAATAATAATGATGAAACGCAATGTTCTTGCAGTGGTAATCCCAGCTCTGTTGGCTGCTGGCGCAGCAAATGCAGCTGAAATTTATAACAAAGACGGTAACAAACTGGACCTGTACGGTAAAGTTGATGTTCGTCACCAATTCGCTAACAATAACAGCGGTGAAGATGGCGACAACTCCTTTGCTCGTCTGGGTTTCAAAGGTGAAACTCAAGTCAATGACCAACTGACCGGTTTTGGTCGTTGGGAATACAATATCAAAGGTAACCGTGCAGAAGCTGTTGACGAAGAAACTAAAACTCGTCTGGCTTTCGCTGGCCTGAAGTTCTCCGACTACGGTTCACTGAACTATGGCCGTAACTACGGTGTTGTGTATGATGTCAACTCCTGGACCGACGTGTTGCCAGTATTTGGTGGTGACTCCATGGCTCAGACTGACAACTTCATGACTGGCCGTTCTACTGGTCTGTTAACTTACCGTAATACTGATTTCTTCGGTCTGGTTGATGGTCTAAACTTCGCTCTGCAATATCAGGGTGAGAACAGTGAAAACACCAGTAATAATCGTATCGAACGTAAAGACAATGGTGATGGCTACGGTTTCGCTGCAATTTATGACGCAGGTTACGGTATCAGCGTAGGTGGTGCATACTCTAACTCTGCTCGTACTACTGCACAAAAAACCGCCTTTAGTATTGATCAAGATACAGGCAAACCTGAGGGATCTACTGCTTTAGGTGAACGCGCTGAAGCATGGAACATCGGTGCTAAATACGATGCCAATAATATCTACCTGGCTGCCATGTACGGTGAAACCCGTAACATGACTCGCTTTGGTGGAAAAGATGCCGATGGAGACAATCAGGAAAATATCGCCAACAAAACTCAGAACATCGAATTAACAGCTCAGTATCAGTTCGATTTCGGCCTGCGCCCATCTCTGGCATACGTCCAGTCTAAAGGTAAGAGCCTGTTCGGCGACGTTCGTGGTTATGAGAAAGAATCCGGCAGCCACGATCTCGTTAAATATATCTCTGTCGGCACTTTCTACAACCTGAACAAAAACATGACTACCTATGTTGATTACAAAATCAACCTGCTGGATAAAAATGACTTCACCAGATCATTTGGTATCAGCACTGACAACGTTGTTGGTGTAGGTATGGTTTACCAGTTCTAATTACCATTGATGAATATGTTTAACTGAACAAGTTAGACATAATTGAAATAAAGCAGCGCTTCAAGTGCTGCTTTTTTTATACCTATCTTTTGTTACTGTTATTTAAACTTTTTTTCACTCCGCAAACTGCTTCACAAGATTATCTTCTTTTTGCTACAAATAGTTGGCAAACTGTTTCGGCGGCGTTAACCTGACTACCCTTTTAGGCTTAACTCAGAGCTTTGGAATCACAAACATGTTTGAGAAAATCACCGCAGCGCCTGCCGACCCTATTCTTGGCTTAGCCGATAGTTTTCGTTCTGATCCTCGTACAAATAAAATCAACCTTGGTATTGGTGTCTATAAAGATGAAACAGGAGAAACCCCTGTTCTGACCAGTGTCAAAAAAGCAGAGCAATACCTGCTAGAAAACGAGACGACCAAGAATTACCTGCCGATTAGCGGCTTAGCTGAATTTGGTCGTGTCACTCAGGAATTGCTGTTTGGTAAAGATAGCCCTATCGTAACAGATAAACGCGCCCGTACTGCACAAAGCCCAGGCGGTACAGGTGCTTTACGTATTGCCGCAGATTTTGTTGCCAAACAGACTAATGCTAAACGAGTCTGGATTAGCAATCCAACCTGGCCAAACCATAAAAATGTTTTTTCTGCCGCTGGCCTGGAAGTTTACGAATATCAATACTATGACGCTGAAAAGCACGCCCTGAATTTCGAAGACATGCTGGCAAGCCTGTCTGAAGTTCAGGCAGGTGATATCGTTCTGTTCCACGGCTGCTGCCACAACCCGACAGGTATTGATCCAACCCCAGCACAGTGGACTCAACTGGCAGAAATATCTGCGGAAAAAGGCTGGTTACCTATTTTTGATTTCGCTTATCAGGGATTCGCCAAGGGCCTGAATGAAGATGCAGAAGGTTTACGCATTTTTACCAGAAATCATAATGAACTGATTGTTGCCAGCTCCTACTCCAAAAACTTTGGCCTGTACAATGAGCGTGTTGGCGCTTGTACTATTGTTGCCAAAGACAGCGATACGGCAGAAAAAGCTTTCAGCCAAGCTAAAGCGATTATCCGTTCTAACTATTCCAACCCACCAGCTCATGGTGCGTCTATTGTCGCCACTATTTTGTCAAATGAAGAATTGAAAGCTGTCTGGGAACAAGAACTGACTACCATGCGCGAACGTATCCAGCGTATGCGTCAACTGTTCGTAAACACCTTACAAGAAAAAGGTGCAAACCAAGATTTCAGCTTCATTATCAACCAGAATGGTATGTTCTCATTCAGTGGTTTGACAAAAGAACAAGTAGAGCGCCTGCGTGAGGAATTTGGTATATATGCGGTCAGTTCCGGCCGTATTAACGTCGCTGGCCTGACACTAGAGAATATGGCTCCGCTATGTGAAGCCATTGTTGCGGTCCTCTGAGTCAATATTTGCCTTGCTATAAAAACCGCTGAAATTCAGCGGTTTTTATCACTCAGAAGATGCAATGTCACCACTAGACAGCTATTCAAACCAACTCTTATTTAATATAGATACCGTTGTTCCATCACCAACTTGGTACTTCGTCTTGTAAAAACGGATTGGTCTGCCGTTCATAGCCTAATGTAGACATTGGTCCGTGCCCCGGAATAAATTTATAATCATCACCAAGTGGCAGAAGTTTATCTTTAATTGAGTTGATTAACTGCTGGTGATTACCGCGTGGAAAATCGCTACGCCCAACTCCGCCTTTGAACAGTACATCTCCCATATAAATCAGTTTATCGGTATGATTCACAAATACCACATGCCCAGGTGTATGCCCCGGACAGTGCAATACGGACAAATCGACCCCACCAACTCGTAATTCATCACCTTCATTCAACCAGCGATCAGGCTCAAATGATGGGCATTCTTCAATGCCAAACATCCGGCTTTGAGCCTGTAAGCCTTCGATCCAGAAAGCATCTTCCTGCTGTGGCCCATAAACTGGTACATTAAAATACTTAGCGACTTCTACTGTTGCACCAACATGGTCAAAATGACCATGAGTCAGTAAAATCTGGGTCAATTTCAAACCGAGATTCTCTATCTCAGCGATCAGCTTTGCTGCCTCACCGCCCGGATCAACAATTGCCGCTTCCTTAGTCTCTTCATTCCAAATAAGGGTACAATTTTGCATAAAAGCAGTAACAGGAATAACTTGGTATTTCATTATTTCATTTACTCCATAGTCAAAACAAAATAGTTACTCACCAGATTACCACGTCCTAACGGGACCTGTATCAATATGAACAAAATTACTGTTTGGATAGTATCCCACACCTCCGGCTTTCATTTTCAAAGCAGCTTTACGGATACGACTAAGCTCAATACCTTCAATATGAAAATCCATCGCCCTCCCACGGGTATGGTAACTCTGTTTAGCAACACCTTTGCTTTGCTTGCGCAACTGATTATTGGTCACCAGTGAGCGGTAACCAGAAATAAGCTGTACAGGCTTATTAACACCCAGCATCATTTGCAGTAAATAAATTTGGTCAAATAATTTAGTATCGATAGTCTTAACTTTATTTTGGCGATAATCACGAAACAGATGATTCAGACGAGCCAATTCTTCTTTGTTATAACGATGACCATCGAAAAATTCAGCCTTGATCGTTTCGCCAGTATGTAAGTTGTCAAAACGTAAAATTCGTGGGCGGGGAGTCGTCAAAGTAGCAAAAACCGGCCCCGGCAACACACTCAAGCCTAAAGCAGCCACCCCCACACTAAGCCACTTGCGGCGGTTATAATCGATTATATCCATGAAGAAATATCTACCCAGATTATGGAAAAAAATAAGCCAACTAGCAGCCAAACACCGGTTACTATGACCGATGATAGTGAAAATTAGTTGCATTTAGTTTTGTAAAGGTAATAACTTTGACAAAAACTGGGAACCTTGTCTCACACTGTTGTCGTAATCATAAATATCTGTGCGGTACTGTGCTACTCCCAGCTCATCTACCCAGGCAGTCAAATAATACAAATAAACCGGAATACGCTGCGGGATATTAACATAAGCCGTATTGCCCTGTTTCAGGGTATTACTCACTCTATTTTGGTTCCAACCAGCATCTCCCAGTAACATGCTGGCCAATTCCGAAGCTTTATTAACCCGGACACAACCAGAACTAATCGCCCTAATATCTTTGTCAAATAAACTATGATTTGGCGTATCATGCAAATAGATAGCATCAGAATTTGGCATATTGAACTTATAGCGGCCTAGTGAGTTAGCCGCCCCCGGGGCTTGCCATATGCGATAAGGAAAATTAGCCGGTGTAATCACATTCCAATCAATTGTGTACGGGTCAATGACACTGGCATCAGCACGCCAGCTTGAAAAGATAACATAGCCACGGCGCTGGAAATATCCGGGATCATTAACCCCTCGTGGTGCAATATCTTTTCTTGCCAGACTGGTTGGTACACTCCAGGGCGGATTAATCACCACATTATTCAGTGCATTACTCATAATGGGTGTTTTACGGCTTGGGCGACCAACAATAACTTTCGAGTTCAGCACTTCCTGATCATTAAGATAATACTGTAATGAATAATCAGGAATATTGACCATAATCCCAGTGGATACATGACCCGGGATAATCCGCAGACGCTGGATATTAAGCGCCACCAATCCAGCTCTATCTTGAGGTGAAGTATTCAGCCAATCCCTTGTGCGTTTACCAATCACACCATCTGGTGCCAATCCCTGCCATTGCTGAAAACTTCTTACCGCAGCGACCAATTCAGGGTTGTAGGTATTATCTGATTTGGTTATCAGTTCACTCAACATACCGGTGCGAATAAGTATTTCTTTTAAAGCTGTAACATCAGGGCTACTCTGCCCTGGCCTTAATACGCTTTTGTCAGAAAGTTGTGGCCACATTTTACTATCAGCCAATTGTTTCATCATCTCCTTGCGCATATTTCCATATTGTGGATGCTGTGGTGCTAACGCTGCAACATAAGTTGCTACATTGCGATCTGCAATAGCTTGCTGCCACTGATCTATAACTACTGGTGAAGGTAAAACAATTTTGTATGGCGTAGTACGATAGAGCCAGCTTTGCCCCTGCTGACCGACATTTGAAACAAACTGTAAATAACCTAGCATAGCATCCGATAAGATGATATCCCGTCCCATATGACTCAATTGGGAATCATTGAGTTCAGTCAGCCATTGACCAAATTGCGGTTGAAAGCCCGCCAATGCAAGTTCTGAAAGTTGTTGTTTAAGATGCTGAGCGGCGGCTTTATTCTGCCATAAAGGTTGCATCTGGTTAACGGCGTACAAACTAACCAATCGCTCAAAGAAAACAGGCTTAACTTGTGCTGGTAACCAGCTTCGAAGCATTTCACGACGTTCTATTTCTGAAATTGCAGCAGTTTGAATTGGTGCTTGTTCAGGGGTTATCGTCTCAGATATCTTTTCGGCCTGTATTTTTGACAGATTTTGAATATCATCTTCAACCAGCCTACTCTGATGATTAGCTAAAGCATATCCAGCTACCATCAATGCACTGCAAATAACCGAAATGCGCAGTAGCCTTATCGCTCTTTTTACCATATCAACATACCCATATTCCGAACATCTTCAAAAATCAATTTTGATTATGATAAATTCAGACTCTAATCAAAGAAAAACAATAAGTTAATACATTGTAAACTATTTACCTACAAAGGAAATACAATAAATAATCGCAAGTAAACTAAGCACAAAAGAACGAAAAAGACGCCGAAGCGTCTATTTCACGACATTCAAACCGCGTTACTGTTATTCTGGCCCAATTCCGCAAAGAGACCTGCCTGATAACGGGCAGGTCCTTAATTAACTCCATTCCCGCAATAACTTTCCGGTTACGGTAATGTAACTATCATGAGGCAATACTATATGCAGCGAGAAATGACTGAACAGCGATAGCAATTCGCTGAGATTTCTCCTCCTGAGTGAGTAAACCAATGCCTAAAGTAGCCTTAAGCCTTGGCGTACCAATGATGCTATCGATAAACACCTCTGCGGAGATTTCCGGGTTTACTATATTCAATTTCCCTTCTTGCACCTTTCGAACCAGATATTCGACTAAAAAATCTACGATTTGTTTCACCCCTTTTTCATAATAAATCTTGCCCAATTGTGGAAAACGTTGGGACTCCAAAGTTACCACCCGATAGTTTTCGATCATTGTTTCAGAAAGGATTACTGTGGACATTTCCTCTGCAAAAATTGTTAACGCTTTCCCAATATCCGGTTCGGGATTCATGGCCTTATCCAGACCAACTTCAACATCTTGTATTCTCTGCCTGATAACGGCCACTAACAGCTCTTCTTTAGAAGGGAATCGGCTATAATAAGTCCCTTTCGAAGCATTAGCACGTTTTGCCATCTCATTGACACTGGCACCATCAAAACCCCGTTCTGCAAATACTTGAGCAGCGACTTTCAACAGCTCGTTAACGCGTTCTCCTGAAATTCTAGAGTACGAACGGGTTCTTTTGTGATCTGTTTGGGCTTTAGGCGTATTTGTCATGTAAAAAAACCTGATTTTTATTGGTACCGAACGGTACGGTATACTATTATTAAAACTATAGCATAAAACTATAGCAGTAACACGACTGATGTCTGAGATCAGACGGTCCCAGCCAGCTACAGTCACCACGATTCTTTCAGAATCACATCGTACTACTTACGGAGAAAAAATAAATGAACGTTGGAATAATTGGTTCAGGAATTGGTGGAGCATGCCTGGCTCATGGCCTGCGCAAAAACGGCATAAAAGTGAAGGTCTATGAACGTAGCTCTTCCACATTATCCATACCTTCCGGCTATGGAATTTATATCGACACATTCGGCCAACAAGCAATGCAGGAATGCCTCCCGGATACCAACTGGCAGGCATTTAAAAAAATCTCAAAATCTGTTGGTGGACAGATAAGATTCTATGATGAGCATCTACATCTTCTTCTCTCGGCCCAGAGCGATATCCGTCAGAAGGATGGACAGATCACTTCCGAAAATCGAATGTTAATCAACAGATCTGATCTTATTGAAATACTACACGAGGGACTCTCAGATACAATTCAATGGAACAAAACCTTCGAGCGCTATGAACACATTAAAAACAATAGCATCAAGCTTTTTTTTACAGATGGAAGTCACGAAGATGTTGATGTTCTTATCGGTGCAGATGGTAGCAATTCAAAAGTACGCAAGCAGTACCTACCTGCCATAGAAAGGCTGGATACTGGTGCCACTCTCACCATTGGTCGTTCGCGCCTTACCCCGACTCTTGCAACCTTGTTGCCCTCATATATGCAGGATGGGTCCCCCAACAATATCGTGCCTAAAAGCTCCGATGGGATGTTTATCTCTCAATGGTGTGCTCCGGTCAATTCCCGAGTAAAGACCACTTCGACAGAAAATGATAATTTTATCGTATGGGCCTACGCAGCGGCAACAAACAGCTACCCAGATACTATTACTGATTTTTCTGCTGAATCTCTGTGTGCGCTGATACGCTCCCGTGTTACTTCATGGGATCAAACTCTGTATACCCTGATTAAACAGAGTGATATGGAAAACATATCTATGCTGCCCATACGCAGTATGGTCCATCTCTTACCCTGGCGATCCAGCTCTGTCACATTACTTGGAGATGCCATTCATAATATGCCGCCAGTGATGGGAATGGGGGCAAATACAGCACTTCGAGATTCACTTTTACTCACGCAGGAGCTTACTCGTGTCGCATCCGGGCATGAAGACTTAATTAAGGCGATCTCAGATTATGAACAACAGATGCGCATATATGCTAATGAAGCCGTTGAAATTTCGTTACGCGCCACCCTAAATACAACTAATAGCTCGATAATCAAGCGAATACTATTCCGAACTGCACTGCGGGTTGCACAAGCTTTACCACCAGTGAAACGACGGCTATTCCCGTCAAAAAAATATGTCCAACACCAGGGAAAAATAAAATTAGGTACTACCAATTTCTTTAGTAGTACACAATAAAGAGACTTTCACTTTACCTTAAACAACTTGAATGAACGATTAGTAGAAGGTTTACTACAATATTGTTTCATATCAAGAGTAGAATCTGTTTTTGGTAAATAATTGAGATCCTCTTTTTGAAAAAATAAAGACTCAATAAGAGAGAGGCGATTATCTTCTATCGCATCAACCGGAAAGTCTTTGTCTAAAATAATAATAAATAATCCATGCCTGGATTATTCAGTAGACTCTTGTCCTATTTTACAGGACTTGAATATATGTATTATCCTGGCGACAAATAACATCTTGATACCTAAGAGAGATTTTAACTTTCAACTTAATAAAATATAAAGAAGGATATGATTAGGAAATTAAAGACTGCCAAATTAAAGTGAACTCCAATTATTGGACAGTTTACCCGGTGGTTAACATGGCCTAAGTTCGGTATTACGCCGGACTTAGGCTATTTAACTTTGTTTTTATCCTCTCATGATTGTTCATAAACGACGTAATATTGGTGAGAGTGAGTTTTTCAGAATTTTCAATAAATTCTCGTTGTAGAACGCTAAAATGCCTATCGAGAACATAATGCCTTACCTCTATTAATATCGTTTGAAATCATCCATACTGCACTGACCGGTGCAAGAAAACGCTAAAAGGCGGTTATGGCAGCTATCCGGTCACTACCCCTATTTACGAAGAGCGGTTAAAATGCAACTCAATGCGATAAGAATCAGCCCCATCGCCACAGACACGGTTACTGATTGTTCTAAAAATATAGAATCAAACATAATAACAAAAAATGGGATTAACAGAGATGGCATGGTCGAAGACATTACATTGAGTGATGGCAGAATAGAAAACCAAAGAGTAAATGCCACAACAGAAGCAAATATACTGGTATAAAGTAATATTCCCCACTCTATATAATTTAAAGATAACCCTAGCGGATTCTCAAACCAGAAAGAAAGAGCTACCAAGCCAACTGACCCAAACAACATTTGCCATGTAGTTAATACAAACTTATTATGTTTAGCAAAATATTTTTTTACAAGTATATTCGAAACAGCCCATGAAATGGCAGACAGCAATAATAAAAACAAACCAAAAATATCACTCTCAATTGAAATGCCAGGTACAAAAACAAAATAAACGCCAATTATTCCAAAACATAAAATTAGAATGTCCTTAGCTTTTAGTGGCTCCTGTAAAAACAAATAAGCCAATACAGCACTCCATATCGGCATAGAATAAATCAAGATAGAAGCCTTACCAGCACTTACGTTTTGCATACCTATATTAATAAAGGTAAACATCAAAGTAGTTTGAGTAAGACCAACTAGAATAACAATACACCATTCTTTCCGACTAAAGTGATTACATTTATATTTTATACTTGCAATCAAAAGCATTAATACAGCAGCAATTACAAACCTTAATGCCGCAAATGTAAATGGCGGCATATGATCCAATCCGACTTTGGTTAGTATCCAACCAAAACTCCAAATTAAAATGACTAGCAGAGTATAAATTACGCTTTTGTAACTAACTATCTGCATATGGCCTCACCCATTTTTTGCTATTAATGACAGACATGATAATTTCCTCATATGACATGCCGTACAATAATGCAGCTTTGACAAAAACACTATACCCAATGGATTTCAAGATGGATCGCGACGGCAAGGGAGCGAATCCCCGGGAGCATAGCTAACTCTGTGACCGGGGTGAGTGAGTGCAGCCAACAAAGAGGCAACTTGAAAGATAACGGATATATGAGAATTTAAGCCTGTCAATGTATTCATTCCGACTGATTTTCATCATTAATCTCGACATTAAACAGATGGCATAGATAGCGACTGTTCAATAGCATTCTCAATGCCAGACACCGCTGTAACCACCAGCATCAACATGCCACCAATCATAAGAATTGAAGCCAACAGGAACCCACGAGTCACTATTTGCACCTTAACTATTGTTTCATCCAACCAGTGCCGTGCAAACTTCGCCATTGATTGATCAAAACCCTGCAATCGTGACAATAACCTCAGATAGCTGATCGCTTCATCGTCTGGGAAACGATAACCGGTATCACGTAACGCCTCGCCAAAACCAGCCCCCATTGAAATATGCTCCAGCGTAGCAGCGATACGCACATACAACCAACGTGAACCCGCTTGTTCCAGCAGTAATTCCAGCGCCGATTGCAACATCATCCCTGAGCGGATCAGCAACGACACATTCAATATAAACATACTGCCATGAATAGTTCTGTACAGTGACCATGGCGGAAACCGGTCAAGCACCGTTCGTAATCGCCCCCCCAAAAAAGACAACGATAACGACAATAAAATGATCAATATCACCATAAATATCAGCGAATAAAATCCATAATCGTTAACAAATGTTCCCATCAAATAAAGGATATAAGCAGCACCATCCCAAGTTTCCGGCTTAGAAACAGCAGCCAATTTGGGCACCAGATTGCCTGCCACAATATGCAGCAATACGCAGATCATGCCAATAAGCACCACTGGATAAATAGATGCACCAATAACAGCATTGCGGATCTTATTACCCGCTTCGATCATAGCGATCGCATCCATAAAAGCGCTACATATATCGCCGGAACGCTCACCCGCAGCAATCACTGCGACTTCATTGGGACCAATCCATTGCCGCAAGCTCTCTGCCAAAGTGCTACCCTGACTCACAGATTCATAGCAACTACTTAATACCAATGCACAACCATTGTTAGGTTTATGGCCTTCGTTGCTGGCAATATTATACATCTCACGTAATGCATCAATCAGCATGACACGATTTTCCAGCATCATGACAAGATGCCCGTAAAAACGAATCCGCGCTTTCTGACCAAACTGTATCTTCGTCAATCGATAGTTCAGTCTTTCAACAAAATCGGTCATAACCATATCGTTTCACTCTACTTGATTGATCGCAGGAATAATCGGCCCCATAACACGTTCTGCAGCACGGGGATCAATAATTCCGTCATTTATTTTGCGAATAAGTGCGTCGAGCTTGCTTAATCCTCCCATCTCGGTAATCCAATATCGGGTTGCTTCGTGATGGTGACCAATTCGATAAGCTTGCATTAAGTCAGGGGAAGTCCGTATCACTTCAGCAACTACAGTTCGGCCCAAAGTACCGCACTGTTTACAATAGTCACAACCTTCTCCCTGTAGGTAAATTGATTCCGGCTGGCAGTAAAGATTGAGCCTTTTCAATAGGCGATCGGAAACTTCCTGTTCATGCCCTTTCAGGGGAACTTTGCAGTGAGGGCATAACACCTGGATCAACGATTGACTGACCAAACCGATCACCAACCGCGAATCCATCAATAACGACTCCATCACAGCCTCATCCTGTAAGCGGGGCAAAATCGCTAAAGCATCGTTTGCATGTATCGTGGTCCAGATCAAATGGCCCGTCATGGCTGCACGAAATGTCATCTTTGCCGTCACTGCGTCACGTATCTCACCGACCATAATCACATCGGGATCGAGTCGCATTGCATCAGCAATTGCCATAGCCCATTCTTGTTCGATAACGACGCTATCACCTCGATCTCCGGTTATAGGAGATTGATTAGCGCCAGTAATCTCATATTCAGGTGGATCTTCGAGTGTGAGTAGATGAATGCCAGCTTGTTCAGCTATCATCTTCTGCATCACGACTTTCAAGGTGGTGCTCTTCCCGCTACCGGTCGCACCAGACAAGAGGACCACACCGGCCCGATGGTCCATAAGTTCTTCCAGGATCTGACACTGTTCCGGCAAATAGCCAAGATCGCTTAGAGTGCACATTGTCCCGGGGCTGTCCGCATACAACAATCGCAATACCATCAACATGCCGCGATCGAGCGGACGAGTATTAATACGCGCCCCGGAAAGTCCACATTCACTCAGAAACTCATCCTTCATTCGCGCACGCTGTGCCTGCATCGGCTTAAACGTCGGCTCGGCCACATCACACATACTTTGATAGATAGTCGCGCATAATCGTAATCCTTCTTCCGGGCGCAATTGTCCGATTGGTCGCAAATAACCATCAACCCGGCAACGGATTTCACAATAATTGTGGCGAGCAACAACATGTAAATCTGACGCACGCTCCTCAGTCACTTCACTGATTAAGCGAATGATATAACGCTGAACATCCGATTCAGTACCTCCCAGCCCATGACTATGCCCCTTACTAAGACGGTACAATTCTAATATATCTCCCATACCACAAGTGACAATTTGGTAGATGAGACCATGTCTTTTAACCGTTTCTTCATAGGCCAGCACATGTGGATCAAGCCGGTGGGATGCAGACACGGCAAGTACGCATTGCCCTTTTTGCTGGGGTAACTCAACAAGGCAGATCAAGCTACGGTTAGCCAACTCTATTTCAAGTGCACCGCTCAAGGCAGATAAAACTTTTGCACCTTGCCTGACCATACACAACAGATCGGAACTTGTTATTACCATTAGAAATCTCCATCCATTAGTGATCAATGGCTTAACGGCAATGGTGGTGCAACCATTAAATCAAGGCTATCCAACAACGATGCATCATTCGTAGCCGTAAGACCGACATCATAGAATCGCCCTTGTTTGGTGAAAGTCACTACCCCTGTATCGATGCGGATCACTTTATAACCATTTGGCAGCTGATCACCCGTTTTCACGTCCATAATGCCACCAGAACGAAACCGGAGTGTCGCGGTCAATGCCCCATTTCGCCCGAAAATTGACTTGACCAAAGGCAAATCATTATTGACAGCACCTCTTTTACTCACCTCTCTGGAAATTTTATCGAATTCAGCCTGAGCATTTGCCCTTGCGGTTTCAGCTTTAAGTAACATCAAATCCGTCTGTAACTTTTCCAGCTGCGCAGCAACGCTGCCAGTCGTTACCGCTGGCAATGCAGGCTTCTGGGCAACATGCTTCGCCTGAGCTGCCGGTAGCTCAGTGGGTGATGTTTGTGCATATGCCAAGGAAAATACCGACACTACAAATAGAAACAGGCTAATTATAAGCTGGCTAATTTTTTGCATAGAAAACTCCACTCAGCTTCCACTCAGGAAAACCATCAGATAACACAATTCTGGCACTGGTCACTCTTAATCCGGGAAGTGGCTTACCTGAAAACAATGCATCCGGCGATAACTGAGAAGTCAGTGTCCAGTCATAAGTCTGCCAATCAGGATTAGACCACACACGCGTTTCCCCCCCCGGCAAAAGTGGAGGCGGAGGGGGCAAAACGGAAGCACCCTCCGTCAAAACTGGAGATGGTAAACCCAATGCTTGAAAATAAGACATCAGCTCAATCAACGCCTGATCTGACGGCTGCAACACATCGTCATTGTTTTCCTGATCATGACCTTGCGGCTGCTCAAACGGTATCAAGACCTGTGCCTGCTCCCCACCATTAGAAATCACCGGGCCAGCTCGGAAAATATTGATAGCCGCAACCTGAAAAATGTTGATCGGCATCCCGTCATGACGCTGATAACTCACGGAAACCGTATTAGTGTCCAGCATAATGGATTCAACCTGCCAACCCGCGAGCGATAAGGGAACCTTGGCTAAAGCTTTATTCCATGCAGAAAACTGCCATGCCATTTTTGGCTGTGCAAGCCACGGATGCGGCGGTGGAACTTCCACCACCTCATTAGATAAATCCGGTACTCTTATTGCTGTATTCTGCTGATAGATGTGCCACATCCACCAACCACCAGCCAACAAGAAGACAGTGCCGACGGTCATGCCAAAGACCTTAATTTGATACTTCGACATTTCGCCGGTTAAACTCTCGATCTGACCAATTGATTTTCTCAATGCGGACTTCGGTAACAATTGCACCAATGACATCTCCGGCCACGGCGATTCAAATTCCGGCGGCGCATAGATCGCATTCCAAACCCCATTGGCGCCCTCTACCAACTGCACCGTATCACACAATTTCGCTTCAATTTCTTCACGAGTCCCGATCAAATCACGTCCGGACATTATCGCGCCCTGGTGTACCGCTACCAATGCATACTGTCCATCAGGTAAACAAAACGCGCCTATCCAGTTAGGCTTATCCACGGCTTTAGCAAGGATAACAGCTAATGAATAACAACCCGGTGCGCCTGCCTCCTTTGGTATATACCCAACCTGTATACATCGTCCAACACGATGCCGGACAACCAAGGTAAACCCCGCCGCAATCCCACTTCTACGTATATTAGAACGCGCCAACGCAGTAACAGGCGGTTGCCAAATGATGCCTGCTACCAAAGTTTTACCATATAACTTGATTTGCATAGCGCGCTCCACGCCTGTTTCAGTCTGGGTCATTTTTCAATCTACCACTATAGGGGTAATCATGACTACGATCACATTATGGTTTCTTTTACCCTCACGACTTCCCCCCAGAAATTGATTATCCGGGCTACCCAAGCCACTGCGATCGCTGGTATCTGACTGTTGCTCAAATCCTGACAGCACCAGAGTTTCACCTGAATGTAGCCTCACTTTCTGACTGAATGCACGTAAGTCTATGGTCGGTAACTGCACCTGACCGGTTTCTTCCTTGCCAAATTTCTCCAGCCTTTTTAAATCGCTCAAGCTAATGTTGTACTGTAACAATATTTGCTTATCGGCCATTGCATAAGGCAGCATCAACATATTAAAACCCGTCGTTACTGTCGCAGGCTCAATCCCTACCGAAGTGCCAATTTGTGGCGTTGAGGTGTTAGAAATGGATGAAACATAACCGGTCTGCGTTGCGACCTGCATCGGTACCGCCTGCAAATTTAGTGTAGTCACCGAAGGTTGAGTCACTATAGAGACTTTACCTTGAGCCGATAACGCCTTGATCAGTAAGGTACTGTCACTAAATGGCCCCTTGAGAATATGAATATTCGTACTAATATCGCGCCCATTAATGGCACTACTGCCCTCCCCCCCCACTCCTATGTGAGCGCTTTTATAAGCCAGTGACCAATCAACACCATACTGATCAGCCCGATCAAACGTCAGGTTAAGGATCTTAACATTAAGCACCACTTGCGTTGTCAGTAACTTGTTCTGCTGATCGATATAATCCTTAATTCTATCAAGCACTTCAGGTGAGTCCGTTACCACCAATGACGCTGTCGCCATCGACAAAGTTAACTTCCCTTCACCAGACGTTAACATATTGGATACTGTTTTTTGGATCTCATCCATCACCGAACGAGTCAAAGAAGTCGCAAGAGTTTGGGAACTACCGCTGTTACCACTATCCTCTCCACCTAAGCCACCACCGAATGTTGCACTGGTGGTCGCCGTCACGCTGGAAGATAACGCATCGGTACCCGGCAGTGCATATATTTGAAACACCCGCGTCTCTGTTTTGAAAATATGCACTGCACCGTTGTGTACTTTCCAATGCAATCCTGATGATAAAATAACCGAATCAAGCAAACCTGCCAAAGAACCATGCCAATTTACGTTGATTTTCATCTCTTCTGATCCACTGCCTTCAGATCCTGACTGAGTGTTCGAATTGACAATAACAACCTCCCTGCCGCTCTCTTTCTCATCCGATGCCGAACTGGAATACATTGCAAGCCGCGCATCGGCACTGATAAGCACCGGCACACCGCAGATACGTTTGATCTTTTCTGCAAACTGGTTCAGCGTCATCGGCTCGGCTTCCTCCAGAGTCAACATACAGGAAACGGTCTCACTCTCTTTCCTTGATGGAATCTCCTTGGTTGACACCCAATAACCATGCTCGTGAACATGAACAGCTACCGCAGCGGGAGTATTACGTAATTCCTTGATAATATCTGTAGCCTTTGCCATCTCGGTATCTGCCCGATGATCGACATTAGAAATTGCTGTACAACTTGGCAAACCAGCGACTATGCAGGGTAACAATATCAATCTGAAAAACTGCAAAAATTGGATACGCATGTTATTACCCCTGTGCCTGTACATGGACAAGTCGCTGTTCCTGATAAATATCGACGGTGAAAGGACGATTCGCCATTGCATAAGCTTCGAACAGCTCACTGACCGCATGGATAAACGAGCCATTAAAACGCAAGCCAGCCCTGATCGGAAAATCATAGGAAGCATCCCATACCACCTGATAGCCGGACTTACTCGCCCACTCTTGCGTCACACCACGCAGAGTTTGCCCCGGCGTTGCTATCCATACCGCCGCGAAAGGAACCGATGTTGGCGTAGGTGCTGCGTAAACAGCGATATTTGACATACAGACAAATGCCGTCAAAACATATGCGATTATTTTTTTCATCGATCTTTCCAAATAAAAAGAAGTAGCCAAACAACCCATTAATCAAGTTCAGTGACCCGAAGAAAACCCACTTGCAGAACAACAACTACAGTATTTCCACCAACGCTCCGTCAGACACAAACTTCCGAACATCATCCGGTAATTGTCTGGCAAGCGGACTTCCTATTCCTCTTCCTCTACCATCGATAAGCCTGGAGCCGCTCTTGAAACCAATCTGATCGGGTTCGGCTCCCCATTTAAGCAATTCTCCAAAAGCGCTATGTAACAACACATTGTCGCCGGGGTTGATATTTTTGCGGAAAACATAGATATGCTTCCCCGAAATCATCCCCCCCCAAAGACACTGGCTGGAAAAGCGATTACACCAAGCATCGGTATTCACCCACGTCATATGCAGAGTGGTTAATGCTTGCTGCATCTTGCGGTGACTAATCACACCAACAGAATGATTATTAAGCAATTGCACCCCCGCTGAAGCATAGCTACGAAACAACGCAGCTATATCAGTCCTGGCACGCACTGACTGCTCACGCACTTCATACAACAGCTCACTGAACATCAGTTGCATGAAAAATCCGACGGCGATCCCAACAATAGCTAATGGCCACATTGATGTTCTCCTATTTAGGTTAAAAACAGCAGTGATCCTATAGATTGGTTAATTCCAAATAACCAGATACCGGGTGCTGTTAATCATCAGTGATGACTGCCCAAAATATGAATGTTGTTTTTAGAAGAGTGGAATACGCTGGTAATGTTATATTTGTGATGTGGTCTCGCAATGAATGCCACTACACAAGCCCTCGTATTCTGTCGATTTACATTGGTACTCACTTCTGGATAGTCCACTAATCCAGATCGCTGAAAAACAAGCGGTAAGTCAGATTCTTGGTTGTTACCATTTTTATCCGCCTCATACACAGCCAACACACAACACATATAACAGCCATCAGAAATCGGAGATGTAGAAGCGGTGACTAACACAGGGAAATCAGAGTTGTTAAAAAAGGGCTGACTATTTGCCTTACCACCATTCCCGATTACCGGTTGATCCGCAAATAACCGCCCGCTTCCGGTTGCGTCTTTCCATTGCAACGCCGGCGGACTAATGCCGGTTTTCTGACACACCAGCAGTTCCCCTTGTTTGTTCATGGATACGTTACCTAACGCTGGGCAAGTACCACCAATAAAATTTCCAGTTTTGGTGTTTATCACTAAGTTGTTGCCAACAACGACATTTTTATCTGCCTGAACCTCGCCAGCAGCCAAAATACCTTTATTACCAGAATTAACATTACCATCAAGGATAAATAACGAGCCATGTGCTGGATTGATAACTATTGCACCGTCATTATTTTGCTCAATATAAGATGGTTTCTCTTGAGAATGGGAAGAAAAGGCTATCTTATTCGCACCGTTAACTATTCCAGCGCCTTGCATCGACAACGTATCCACCTGATCGAGACTATTGCCACCCATACTGATGCTGGTTTCCATCTTATTCCACTCTGGATGCCCCCCGGTTTTTTGTCGGTGAAGCAAATCACCCGCCAATGTCCCGGGGCCATAGATTGACGCATCCCGCATAAACGGAGCATAAAAAATGCGGCCAATTTCAGCGGGCTGCTCATTGAAAAAACCCGCAAAAGATTCAGGCGCATTAACCTGACCATAACTATTCCAATAAGTGACCGGATTATGGTTGTCACGATTTCTGTAATCCAAATACAGGCCACCAACCCCAATCAATTGCGCGATCTTCATCGAATGATCAGCCACATTTGGCTGTTTTCCATCAGCCATTGCCGGCACGGTATAAATCAACGGATCAATGCGTTTTTTGCCATTGGGTAACATGACAATACGCAAAACGCCATCATATTTCTGACCAAGCGGATTGACCGTATTCTGGTCAAGTCCCGGCGGTAAATAGGGGATCATCTCTGCCCAATTGATTGATACAGGCGTTGCCCCATGACTTAAAACAACATAATTGTCATTAACATAATCCACCACCGCATCACCAAGATGTTGGATCTGCCCGGCGACTACCTGATTCACCAACATGTCACTCTGTCTACTTAGATAAACCACACCAACCACCATCATTGATGCCAGTACCATCAGTGCAACAATCACTTCCAGTAAAGTGAAACCTGCATCATGGCGGCGTATCGTCAATATAGATACAGACTCATCATCATGCATAAATAGCCCTTCTTACATAATAAGTACGAAAACCTCTTCCATCCGATAACCTATTTCCCCAAAAGAGATCCTGCTTAAGGGGACTACACCACTGCTCATACCACTCCCTAGCTACCTTTGGCAAAATGCGACAATCAATCCAGCCATTGCCAAACCTGGACCGAAAGGTATCTGTGGCTCCGTTCTTATTCTGCGTAGCCGCCAAATCGTCAGATAACTTATTAGTGTGAGACTTGCTGCAAGCAAAACCACCAATGGGAGCGCTTCCACCCCCAACCAAGCACCAAGCGCCGCCAGAAATTTAGCATCTCCCCTTCCCAACGCATCACGCTGGATCAATTGCCGGGCAATCCACCCCACCAACCTAAAAAACAGATATCCACAAACCACGCCACTGATTGCCAGAGGTAATGCCACAAATCCGGCAGAATACAGATTGAACAACAGCCCTAACCACAACAAAGAAAGGGTCAGTTGATCAGGTAGCAACATAGACTCGAAATCAATGACAGCCAACGCTACCAACATCGAACTCAGCATCAATAACCCCAACAACGAATAATTCCATCCAGTGAACAAAGCCAGCAAAGAAAAGAGCACTGCCACGGTACCTTCAACCAATGGATAACGTATTGAAATCATACCGTTACAGTATCGACAGCGCCCTTTCTGGCACAAATAGCTCAACAAGGGAATATTATCGCGGACTGCCAACACGTGGCTGCAACGTGGACAATGAGAACTGGGAAAACAGAGATTAAAACCAGCGGTCTCATTATTGCTTTCAGAGATAATCATGATCGGCAGGCGGCAGATCACCACATTCAGAAAACTTCCGACACACAATCCCAGTAACCCTGCTACCAAAACTAAATATCCTGTCTCAGATTGCAACCACCCTATCACCATGATGATCTCCCGGTGCATTCGCTTAAAGAATCAATGTCCTAACTGGCAGAAATAAGTGTCACCGTATTGGCATCACTGGCATTACATGCGGCATCAATTTGAGCCAAAGTCGAATCTGGTTTAATTTCTGTAGCAGACTGCTGCCCCTTCCCGCTACCAACGGTCATTTTCGACCAACCCGCCACCCGCAATTTCAGCGAAAGCTGCTGACAAGCCTCATCAGGCACATTTTGATACTCAATCTTGAACGTCTGAGCGGTAGTATCTCCCGGAGAAATCGTTACTTTGCCATTCCAACTATTAAAAATAATTCCGGCCTTACCATCCTGAGTCATATTAGCCGGAACAACTTTGTAATTAATGGCAACTTTGTTATCCAAACTGTCATAGCCTTTAGCGCCGTTTTTAATTGATTTCACATTTGCTGCCATCTGAGTAATATTTGAAGATTCAGTTGAAATTTCCGAAGCCCGGAACAACTTACCGATCCCGGCTGCTGCTGCGGCTAATATCACAATACCAACAATCATCACAACCAATGCTTCAATCAGCGTAAAACCTGATTGACGCTTGGCGCCACGCAGTACATTGACTTTCTTATTCATGCTAATCACTCCAAAATCAAAATAAGAGACGTATTACCACTCACATACTCACCAAATGAAATAAAATATTAACGTAATAATAACACATACGAAAACATTTAAAACACTTTAGTGTTTCATGTTGAAATTAATACTATAGGTTACAATTTGAAAAATAAAATTGTTTAAAACGTTCAAAAATCGCACAAACGATCGTTAAAAACTATCAAATATTTTAATTTCAATCGTGAATATCGATTAAAACTGATGATATAGCCCATTAAAAAATCAATGGATTTTATTCTGCCAATTAGCTGCAAACAACCATTGGAAAATTTCTCTTATATATAAAATTAACTTGTTGTTAAGACTTACTGTTGTACCGAACCTGTCATAGATCACATTTTCGTAACAATGGGACATGCAGCAGTGCTCCTTGCTAAAGAAAAACGCCTTTCATTAACCAAGGTTTTTTAAATGCCGACAGGAAATTTTTGCTCACTATCTATCAAGAAAGTCTATCGAGAAAGGGAATAGAGAATTAAATACTCAATTAAAGCCAAATAACACCTACTCATCTTTTAAATAACAGAACGAAATACACATAATGATCATAAGTTGATCAAATAAAAAAATAAAATTAAGTCATTAATCCAGATAAATAGAAAATAACTCTATTAATTACCCAATTTGAATTACAAAAACAATATAAATATATAGATACGTAACATCATTAATAAATTCATCTTGCTCTCCCTATTAATTAATGATAATCATAAAATAAAAATTATATGCATACCTTATACCTATACCGGCATTTATATTGAAGAAGACGCCTCACTTGCACTCTCAGTTAGCTCAGGATCAACAGCAGTGCCTGCTTTTGCCGTTGCAAATGACAATGCATTTTTACCCACAGATACCCCTGCCCGTATTAATAGCTGGCTGGATTATTTGACACTAAAAGGTGGACAATTTGATCCCACCGATAGGCTTGATATCGCACTGCGCGCCTATTTTATTAATGGCGGTGGATATGGCTATGATAGGAATATTTTTGATATTACACCACGAACATCACCCATTACAACGCCATTATCCCAAAAGGAAATACAAGCCCGTATTGCTGCCGGCAATAAAAAAAGAAAATAATTCTATTGTTGGCGAGTGGCATAAGATAATACAGATAATGTAAAGACTCACTGACAGAGTGACAGAGTGACAGAGTATTTTTACGTTCTCATTTTTTCAAAAAAATCTCATAAGGCGTTTTACCTTTCAAACCACCGCAGGGTCTGTGATAGTTATAAAACGCCTCCCATATTGTATTCCCTATAGAGGAACTGTACCTAACCGGGGTCTGCCGTACTAGATGTCATTTTCCTCCGAGCCATAGTGAAAATACCACCGACACATTCATTGCATTAAATAATTTATATAAAAACCTATTCCAGAATATCGCTCCTTAGTTTGTATGACCTGATGCAAAATAAAGAGGACTTAGGCTATCTTATGTCACTCAACATTACATATGGAAAATCTTTAATACATAAAGGTCTAACAGAATTTTCTGAAAGTGAAGCAGAGGTTTTTCTGATTCCTAAATAACATTTAAAAATAATAGATCACCTGAAGATAACTCAGTTAAATTTTTGCGATCTGAACATCCAAGATTAACGGAAATATAAGCAATCGATGTTTTTACAAAGGAATTATCATTCTTAGAATACAAGTTAAAAACTGATTTAAATAAATAGCTTTCATAAAGCAGTTGTTGTAAATATAATATTTTCTCGTTTTTTCTTTTCTAGTATTTTATTCTTTAGGCTCTTCTATTAATGCATTCGGTAAAGATTTGTCTGAGGAAATCTGAGACAATGTTTTTTGTAACTTGGTAGAAATACTATACCTTAACAATGAGTAATAATGACTACCTGATAAGACAGAGAAACAGATTGTGGCAAAGAAAGAAAAACGGCCTCACCATGACGCGTTATTCAAGCATTTTTTAACGCAGCCCGAAACGGCCAGGGAGTTTTTATCCCTTTATCTG